>NZ_JASGCA010000039.1:0-4711 GCF_030449715.1 Bacillus sp. LB7 | reverse complement strand
GAAAGGCGCAAACTTTGCCGCGCTTGTGGCTTAGTCGGCTCCGCACGTTGTACGATTCGGAAGGCAAAAGGGAAAAGACCAATAGAATACGCTTCAGCGTATCCTTGCCATTTGCAGAAATGTGACCGTCAGGGAACCTTTCTGCTTGTTTTAATGTTTTTCTGTCATCGTTCACTCGTGAAGAAATGGACAGGAACATAGCAGCTGTTGTTTCCGGGTTTGCCAGAGGCAGGCCCGGAGGCTTACAGATGCATGTTATCGGGCATTTTAGAGGGAAGCGAGATGCCGCAGAGAGTTGGCCGGCTTGCCGGCTTACGGCTGCGAGCAGACCCGGAGGGGGAACCCAATGATAAGGCCCCGCATCAAAAGATTGAATGTAATCTCCTTCAAAAAAGGGGGACAGACTATGGAAATAACAAAAGAAACTCTGAATTTGTTAATCATCTCGAGTGCCGCAACGGCAGCCACATTGATTGGGATATTTCCATTAATCCTAACGGCAATAAAAAAGACCAGCTGAAAACGCTGGTCAAAAAAACAGCCGGCAATGCTAAGGGTTAATAAGGATCTGCAGCCGGCACACTAAAGGATATGACCACTCAATTATAACAGAAGATGGAGGTTTGTAAGGATTTGCGGCAGCGAATCCTTACAAACTAGGTTTTAAACGGTTGCCTCAGCAACCGTAAGAAGCAGGCTCGATGCCTGCGCTTTTCAATCAAAGGAAAACTTCAGTTTTCCTTCCAAGCGTAAAGGATCTCATATAATCATGAATATGAAAATCCTAATCTTATACATCAATACAATAAATCATGGTATAGTATACAAATGAACATTGATAATATTTGGAGGGTGCTGTTTGAAACTTTTTGAGAACATACTGTTCGCCTTGTTGTCAATTGTTGGAGTTATGGCAATCGTCTTGCAAGATGCTTTTTTTCCTTTCCTCGCATGGATACTCCTTTTGATTTTGGCCGTATGCTATTTTATCTTCAAAAACAGACATTCCCGTTTCATGTACCTTTGGATAATCCTTCTCTTTGCAGTCCTATACTCTCTGTACATTCTTGTCCAGAAATACTAAAAGGGAACAGCTCTCACTGTTCCCTTTTTTCTTAACGATAGCCTGAGTTGGCGTAGCTGACAACGTTCTTTTTGATGACTTTCTTTCTTGCCTTATCAGAATAGAATGTCGTCACATATTTAAATGAAGGTCTTAATTTTGGCCCTTTTTTATACAACACCTGTTTATAATAAAATACGTCGGTTGCCAATTGATAAGTCATGTTTGCTATATTGATAACAATCTTTGCTACTGCGGGCAATTTTGTAATCCCTGCAACTGAAATTCCGATAACGCCGATGGTCCACTTTTTAGGCTTATTGTCTCCGTAAACAGTTCCGTGGTATGTCCATTTATCCTTTGCTTGAATTGAAAACTCAAGCTCGTCGAGTGACGCAGTGTTCTGGTTTGATTGTATTACCATTACATCTTTCTCCTTCGTCACTAGCGACTCAATAGAGACTTCTTTTTTATCAAAAGACAACTGACTTACCAGCTCATCAATTTTTTGATATTCGCCAGTATTCTTATCTAACTTATAGATGTGACTTCTCAAACCAGTCTGGTCCTCGTTGAAGTATTCAACATTCTTAAATTTCTCATTCCCTTTGGTGTAAGTGTACTCTAACTTTTCATCACTTTTTTCAATAAAGACAACGTCCTTGATATCAGAGGTGATATTTTGCTCTTCAATCTTTGACTCCGCCCTTGCACTCTCTAGGCTCGAAGGTAGAACTCCAGACACCAAAAAACCAGATGCAATCAATGACAAAACTACTTTTTTCATACTTACACCCTTTCAAGGTTTTTTTAAACCGGGTGACTTGTCTTGATGCAAATGATCGAAATTTAGTCAAAAACGAAAAGTATATTTGTTCCAAACCTCCCTTCTTATTCAAACTAACACATGAAAATACATCATTCAACAGTAAATGTCATTTTACCGAACAAAAAAAGAGGCTATTCGGGGATTTTAAGCAAAGGCTTGACTGCTTAAAATTCTCGAAGTTTTACCGTTGCGACTAGAGTCATTGCTGCTCTTGTTGTTTGGCTCGTCGACTTTGCCGCGCTTGTGGTTAGTCGGCTCTGTTGTACGATCAGAAGGCAAAAGGGAAAAGTAAAAGAGGCTGCGCTTCAGGCAGCCTTACCAATTGGCGTGGTTTTGAGGCCTTAAACGGTTGCCTTAGCAACCGTAAGAAGCAGGATCGATGCCTGCGCCTTTCAATCAAAGAAAACTTCAGTTTTCCTTCCAGGCGTAAGGCCGAAAAAAAAGAGAAGGGAATCCCTTCTCCTGCTGTTAGATTTTTTCTAAATCTACGCTGCCATTCACTTTTATATTAAGCCACTCAAACAAGAATATAGCTTTTTGCTCCAATAAATCCTCTGAATCAGTGCCGTCATAATAGATCCATGTCACATATTCAAAAGCTGACTCTGAAAGATAAGCTTTGCATGTCTCTTCATCTAGGTTCAAGTGATCAATCAGTCCTTTACTATCATCCCAAGAGTACCCTAGAAGAAACTCGCTACCTGTACAGTTTAATTTTTCAGTACAATAATCGCTCAACATTTTATAAGTTAAAACGAATGGCCTGTCCTCATGCTCAATAATGATAAAGGATTCCTCGTCGTGAACCAACTCTTCTTCATATATATCGACTAAAGTATCAAGGATTTCCCACCCGTTTTCGATTGACTGGCCATGTAAAGTGGTTGCACCTAATTTTTTTAGTTTAGAGAAATTCGTATCTGTTAACGGGATTCCTTTTTTCGCAAAAACCTTGAGAATGTCGTCTTTGTACCAGTTCACTGTTAAAAATAGTTCATCATGTTTCATTTATTGAATCCTCCTGTTTTTTCATTTAAGTGGAGAAAAAAAGAGTTATTTACTTTTCCCCCTGTCCACCTGTAACGACAGCGAGTGAGGAACGGAGAGCAAGGGAACAAGCTGAAAAAGTTTTTTGTTTTGATGGTGTCGTTGGGATGGGAGGACCGAAGGGACGTACCAGGTCATACGATACCCAAAACCCGTTTGACTTGAGATGCGAGGACAAAGGACGCAGCAGGGCAAAGGAAAACGAGTAAAAAAACTTTTTCGCGCCTTGCTAGAAGTGACGAGGGAGCTACAGTGAAGGTGGACAGGGGCCGGGAAACCACTTCATTCCAAGGTTTTAAAACGGTTGCTTCAGCAACCGTAAGAAGCAGGCTCGATGCCTGCGTCTTCAATCAAAGGAAAACCTTAGTTTTCCTTCCAGGCGCAGTTGGCCAAAATAAAAAAGCTGGTCCCACTAGGGACCGGCTTTTTATGTGAATTCAGTTTTCTTTATTCTCGAAGTCGGAAGTTAGTACACCTCTGAAGAAGAAACTAAGTACACCTACTATAAAGATTCCTATTGACCCCAAAAATATTAATGCGGGTTTCAGAATCTTAGATTTAGATATATTTTGAGCTTCTTCGTAAGAAATTAATTTAAAATCAGAAGCCCATTTGAAAAACGGATCTGCGATAAAAAGTCCGACAACTATAAATGCTACAGAGATAGAAAGAAGATTTAATAAAAATTTTTTGGTTTCTTTCATCGTTTTCACTCCATCCATATTTTCATTTTGAATGTATTTAGCCTATTTGTAAATGGTCAAGCATCTTTTTAGCTTGCTTTGCAAGACTTGAGTCGTTGTTCATGTAATATTGAAGAGTGGATATCACATAATGGGAAAGCCCCTCGGAAACGAGAGCATGCTTATACTGCAGAGTAAAGCGCCCACTATATTCAGATCCGTCTTTCCAGACAATGTGAAAGTCAACTTTATTATAACCCCCGTTCTTTGGAGATGTAAGCGCCCATTCCGAGATAGTCGCTTCAGCTTGCTTCCATGTATTGTGTGATTTTTTGATGCATTCTTGTGAAGGCCCTTCAAGCCTTTCAAGAGTAATCCTTTCAACGTCGATTTTAGCCATATTTATATCTCCTTCATTTCCAAATATTATTGCTTCAATAACTTTTGTTGAGTAGATACCCAATCTTCGATTTTATAGACCACTTCGTCAAAATCATTGGGGAACGGATATTCATCACAAAGATTGCTGTCTGTTTTATCGTCGGCTTGATGCCATAATTCTGAGATCTCGCGCGCAGAATTTTTGAACTGAATTAATGCGTTTAATAATTTTTCGTTGTTTGTCATTGCTTAAACTCCTTTTATTCAACTTAAAGGTTTAGCTTCTACATACAGCTCTCCGACTTCAATTAATTCTTTAATGCTTTCGATACCTTCTTGTTCTGCCTCTTGAATAGAACTAGCTTCAACCTCTATTTCGCATAAAACTAAGTATGTATTCTTCATTGTCGATCTCCTTTTCTATTGTTAATTCTCTTCAGGGCGGGGGGACCAATCCCCGCCGATCAGTCTTTATAATTGTGTTTGTGATTGCTACTGTCCGTATGTTTGAATTTTATTTCTGCATATAGGTACAACGGATAAACGGCTATTATCGTAAGTAAAATAAAGTCATGTTTGTCATGGTTTTTCCCTCGTTTCTTTTTTCGTTTTGCCTTCCGGAGGGAAGGTGGTTCCCCGAAGGGGGATTATTTTTCCCTTTTGGCATGGAGAACGGACAACTGCGGTTAGCCGAATGACAAGAGTGAC
>NZ_JASGCA010000038.1:0-7310 GCF_030449715.1 Bacillus sp. LB7 | reverse complement strand
CGTCGGAAAAATAGAACAAAATGGACAAAAATAGGTCGGATCATAGAAATCCGACCTATTTTGTCAACGGTCTGAAACTCCGGCCAAAGCCGGAGTTTTTTTATCGCATTTCCGGCTGCTTGGCGTCTTCGCCAGCAGTCTCTTCAGCCGGTTTAAATAAAAGTCCGAGGTTGATCAGACCTGCGATTCCGACAAGTGCGTAAACGGTCCGGGCTAAAGCGGATCCTTGACCGCCAAAAATGGCTGCAACCAAGTCAAATTGAAAAAATCCTATCAGTCCCCAATTGATTGCTCCAATGATCGTTAATACCAATGCAATACGTTGAAGTGCATTCATTTGTTTTTCCTCCTTTTTGAAGTCCTATATTTCACATTTATAGATTGCGACGGATTTGGAAACATTATACGCCTGAGGAGCAGATCGCTTTACAGAGCGTTCTGCGGTTTTCCATAATAGTAAATAAAGGAGGAGATACAGATGGATAATTTTACATATTGGAATCCCACGAAGCTGATATTCGGCCGGGGAGAAGTTGAAAAGCTGGCAGAAGAGGTGAAACATTACGGCCGCAATGTCTTGCTCGTATACGGCGGAGGCAGCATTAAACGAAACGGTTTATACGATCAAGTCATTTCAATCCTTGAAAAAGCGGGTGCAACCGTCCATGAACTGCCCGGCGTCGAACCGAATCCGCGTGTTGCCACTGTGAATAAGGGAGTTGCGATCTGCAAAGAGAACGATATTGACTTTCTATTGGCAGTCGGCGGCGGAAGCGTCATCGATTGTACGAAAGCGATCGCCGCCGGAGCGAAATACGACGGAGATGCGTGGGATATTGTGACAAAAAAACATATTCCGGCTGATGCGCTGCCGTTTGGAACGGTTTTAACGTTGGCAGCGACAGGATCGGAAATGAACTCGGGATCTGTGATCACAAATTGGGAAACCAATGAAAAATACGGCTGGGGAAGCCCGCTCGTCTTCCCTAAATTTTCAATTCTTGATCCTGTCAACACATTTACCGTACCGAAAGACCACACGATTTACGGCATTGTCGACATGATGTCCCACGTGTTTGAGCAATATTTTCACCATACCGAAAATACCCCTTATCAGGACCGGATGTGCGAATCCCTGCTCAAAACGGTGATTGAAACAGCTCCTAAGCTCATTGAAGACCTTGAAAACTATGAGCTGCGCGAAACGATTCTCTATACAGGCACCATTGCGCTGAACGGCATGCTATCAATGGGCGCGCGCGGAGACTGGGCGACGCACAATATCGAGCACGCTGTTTCAGCCGTCTACGATATTCCGCATGCGGGAGGGCTTGCGATCCTGTTCCCGAATTGGATGAAGCACACGCTTTCCGAGAATGTCGGCCGCTTTAAACAGCTTGCCGTCCGCGTTTTTGACGTAGATGATACAGGAAAAACCGATCGTGAAGTGGCGCTTATCGGAATTGAGAAGCTGTCTGAATTCTGGACCAGCCTTGGCGCGCCAAATCGTCTAGCCGACTATGACATCACAGATGAGAAGCTGGATCTGATTGCCGACAAAGCGATGGCAAACGGCGAATTCGGCCGCTTTAAAACGTTGAATAAAGACGATGTTCTGTCTATTTTGAAGGCTTCTTTATAAGACTTCTTGACGGCTCAAGGAGGACCGCCATACCTTGAACCGTTGTTTATTTGTTATCTTTTTGACAAAACTGCGGGTGGCGGCTGAAAAACATGCATTTCTGGCGCGCCAGCCCCTATCCTCCTTTTTTTCGTCACTTGATTTAACGAAGGAGTTCATATAAAGTGAAAAGGGAAGAGGCTGTCGCCGAAAATCGACATGTTTTAAAATCCTTTGACCCGCACTCTCATGAAAATGAAAGCGCTGGCGGATATTTGAAAGAAAACAGCTAGTACTGGAGGTTTAATAATATGACGCATGTCCGTTTTGACTACTCAAGAGCATTGCCATTCTTTAAAGAACATGAACTTACATATTTGCGTGACTTCGTGAAAGTCGCCCACCATACCATTCACGAAAAAACAGGTGCGGGCAGCGACTTTTTAGGATGGGTGGATCTTCCGACTGACTACGACAAAGAAGAATTCGCCCGCATTAAAAAATGCGCTGGAAAAATTCAAAATGATTCCGATGTTTTGCTGGTTGTCGGAATCGGCGGTTCATACCTCGGCGCAAGAGCGGCGATCGAAATGCTGAATCATTCATTTTACAATGTGCTGCCGAAAGAAAAACGGAAAACGCCGCAAGTGATTTTCATCGGCAATAACATCAGCTCTTCTTACATGAGAGACGTGATGGATCTTCTTGAAGACGCTGACTTTTCAATCAATGTGATTTCTAAATCAGGCACAACGACAGAACCGGCGATTGCTTTCCGGATCTTCCGCAAGCTTCTTGAAGAAAAGTATGGAAAAGAAGAAGCGAAACGCCGCATTTATGCAACAACTGATAAAGAGCGGGGCGCATTAAAAACGCTTGCTAATGAGGAAGGCTTTGAATCATTTATCATTCCTGACGATGTCGGGGGCCGCTTTTCTGTGCTCACAGCGGTCGGCTTGCTTCCAATCGCAGTCAGCGGAGCCGATATCGATGAAATGATGAAGGGCGCCCGCGATGCGAGCAAAGACTTCTCCACATCAGAGCTTGAAGACAATCCGGCTTACCAATACGCGGTCGTCAGAAACGTCCTTTATAACAAAGGCAAAACGATTGAAATGCTGATCAACTACGAGCCGGGCCTTCAGTACTTCGCAGAATGGTGGAAGCAGCTCTTTGGCGAAAGTGAAGGAAAAGACGAAAAAGGCATTTATCCATCTTCAGCCAACTTCTCGACTGATCTTCACTCTCTTGGACAATACGTACAAGAAGGAAGAAGAGATATGTTCGAAACGGTGCTGAACGTTGAAAAGCCAAGACACGAGCTGACAATCGAAGAAGCGGACAATGATCTTGACGGCTTGAACTACCTTGCCGGCAAAACGGTCGACTTCGTCAATAAAAAAGCTTTCCAAGGCACAATGCTCGCGCACACGGACGGTAATGTGCCGAACCTGATCGTGAACGTACCTGAAATGAACGCTTACACGTTCGGCTACCTCGTGTACTTCTTTGAAAAAGCCTGCGCAATGAGCGGATACCTGCTCGGCGTCAACCCGTTTGACCAGCCTGGAGTGGAAGCGTACAAAGTCAATATGTTCGCTCTCCTCGGCAAGCCTGGCTTCGAAGAGAAAAAAGCAGAGCTTGAGAAACGTTTGGGAGAGTAAGGTTAAGGGTGTTTTTTGACAGAGGTTATTAAAGGTTTAATTTAAAAGTATGGCTGGCTGACCACAATATGACCACATTTGGATCAGTCGGCCATATATTTTGAAAATTTATTTACTGCCTCATTTTCCATCTTGGGAGTGATATGAGAATAAATATTTGATGTTGTTCTTATATCTTTGTGGCCTAATCGTTCTTGAACTTCCTTCATACTTGCTTCAGCCTCTAACATCATAACAGCGTGAGTATGTCGTAAATCATGGATGGAGATATCCGGAACCCCCGTTTTTCTTTTTACTCTTGTAAAGACATTTTGAATGGTTCTTTCACGTAGTCGAGATCCGTCTTTTTTGCAGAAAACGAATCGGTGCGGTGAAGTTAATGAGCCAGCAGAAAGTCTATTTTTTTTGTTCACAGTAATAAGCTGTTTTAATTGACTTGAAAGAAACGGATCTATTTTAACTCTCCTTTTTGAATGTTTTGTTTTTGGAGGCCCGAAAACAGCTTCTTCACTTGAAAGGTGATAGAGGAGTGTTTTGTTAATATCTATATAATCATTTTCAAAATCTAAATCTTCTTCTTGTAACGCCATAGCTTCACCTTTCCTAGGACCTGCATAGATCAACGTTAGAAAAAAATAGTAATAAACCTTCTCCTCATTTTCAAAACCATTCAAAAATTGTTTTATGTGGTTCTTAGCCCAATAATGGATTTTTTTCTCTTCCTCAATTTCTTCGATCTTTTTTATGATTACACCAGTACATGGGTTTTTTACAATCTCGTCATTCAAGTAAGCCTGTCTCATGGCATTACTCATTGTTGCATTTATATGGCTTACAGAGCTTGTTTTGCGGGATGTTAACAACTTATTAATAAATGACTGATATTGTGCCCTAGTCAATTTGTTAACTTGAATATGACCAAATTCAGGTATAAGGTATTTGTGAATATTCCTATAATGAGCCCGATATGTAGAAGGCTTTACTTTCCCTTTTTTATATAATTCTAGCCATTCAGGAAGATAATCTTTAATTAATTTAGACTTAATCGGTTTGTTTAAGTTTGATTCAATATCCTTCAGAGCCTGCAAAATTTTTTCCTTTACTATCGCTTGTGTTTTTCCTCTCCGTGTGATTTGCTGACGTTTGCCGGTAACTGGATGCTTCGGCCCCTCGGCTGTTCCTTTCCAACCGACATGCACTTTGTTTTTGTAGACTTTTGAGAAACTAATCAATCTTCTCAGCTCCTTAAAAACGGAATATATGTTCTGTTTTGGGATTAAAAATTTTTTGTAATGTTAGATAAAACTAACTGTTCTGGAATCCCATATTGTTCAATTGCTTCCTTTGCAGTTACACACCCACTGATAGATGAGAATAACAAATTTACTGCAAAAAAATTTGCTTCTAACTCGATTTGATCTGTTGAGAATAATGTCTTTCTTTTTAAAAAAGGAGTGTTTGCGTCCGGATGAAAGATCGCATGACCTAACTCATGAGCGCAAATGAACTCCTTGTTATGTTCATTCGCATTCTGATTAATGTGAATGACCTTAACTCTGAAATGTCTACTGTAATACCCCAGGGCTTTTCCTAAATCTTCATATACCACTTCAATTCCTAGTTCTTTTGCAATTTTAAATGGATTGTTTGTTTCAAATTTTTTTGTTATTGATTTTATCTTTTTAGTAATTGACTCCACAAAAGCACCTACTTACGATATTTTTTCGGAGTGAATTTTTGTTTTGAAATTCTTTTGGCGAGACGTAAGGAATTTTCCAGGCTGGCAATTAATAACTCTTTGTCTTCTTCATCCATATCGTCAAGAGTTTGGCCGTCAAATGCGGCATAACCGTTCTTGCCTTCTAACCCTTCTATAATTTTTTGTAGCTCTTTCTGTATATCTCTTTCATCTTTTTCTGTAAGTTCTGGCTCAAAGTTTTCCTTTTCTGTTCTGCCGAGAAGGTAATCAACTGAGACGTTAAAATAATCAGCTACTTTTTGAACTTTGTCTATACCTGGAGTTTTTTCATCCCATCTTCTAATTGTTCCATTTGATAATTTGGTCTTCCTTTCAAGTTCAGCCAAAGATATTTTATGCTCTTTTGCCAACTTTTTTACCCTTTCAACTATTGTCATATCAACCATCCTTAAATGAGCCTATGACAAAAATTAAACTTTATGCTATTTTTGTGTTGACAATTAGCATATAGTTTATTAAACTGTGTTCATAAGCTACTTATTTAGCTTTCAGGACACTACAAACTAAAGCCTAAGACCACGTTCCCCAACGTAAAAGGCTGTAATTGTAGGGTTTATTAGCTATGCTTAGATATTAGCATATATCCTATTTTTCAGTCAACAAAAAGCTAAATAATTAGCAAAAAATATATAGGAGGTGTTTTCTGTGGAATTAGATTTCGGAAAACGGGTTAAGACCTGGTTAATAATTAACGGCATGCAGCAGAAAGAATTAGCCGAAATGCTAAACATTTCAGGACCCTATCTCTCCGATATTTTACACGGTAAAAGAGAAGGCAAAAAAGTCAGAGAGAAAATTGTCAAGATCCTAGACATGAAGGAGGTTTCATAATAGGCATGCTAACGGTTCAGGTTGATAAAGACGAAATTAAACGGATCTGTTCAGAAAAAATTGAGGAACACTTAAAAGCTTTGGATAATGAAAAGGTTTTTTGGAATACAAAAACCTTGAAGGAAAAAACAGATATGAGTTGGCCTGAAATTATAGATAAGTTTTTATACGATCCAAGGTGTCCTAAATACAAGGTTGGAACCAAGTGGAGGTTTCCTGCAGCTGAAATGAAAGAATTTCTACTGACATGGTTAGCCGAACAGCCAAGAAATTAAGCCCTACTAAATGAGGGGAGGTGAGGAATTGAAGATCAAAACCAAAGAATGGCTTGCTTTAAGCGAGGCGGAACGTTTTAAGAAGATTTATCAAGCATTTGTGAAGAAGCATATCTAAAAATCAAAAGGAGGTAGGAAAATGGAAAAACAAAATAAATCAACCCCTGCGGCAACAGAGGTTGAAAAGGTTCGGGGTGATCATATGGATAGCAGAAGATTTCATTTAATTGGAATTATAGTCAGTAGTATTTGTGTCATTCTGTCTCTTACTGCATTAATTCTGTCGCTTTTATAAAATCGCTTCTTCTCGCTTTTACAGGAATTGTATAGTCTTTTCTTGATGTTTTAATTGTTAATTCTCCATCAATTTCGTTCGTTGTATTACTCAAGTAAGGAATCGTCAAAAAGATTATTAGTCCATATTCTGAAGAGTAAGGGCTCAAATTTACAGGTGGTTTTAAATTTTTAAACTCAGCTATTTCAATTGATGCTTCTTCATCACCAATTTGAGAAATAATATATTTTTCTCCAGGTCTATGATGCCCCTTGTAAAAGACAGGGTTCTCAAATTCTGAAGAGGTAAATTGGTATTCGTAAATGGATATAGGTTGTTCACTTTTATTCACGAGACTGAGTTCAAGTATTAATCTGTAAGGTTTCCCGTAGCGATCGTTACCTTTGATGACTTTAAATAAAAAAGCATCTAACACATTTATTTCTAGTTTCGGAAAAGTAGAGAAGTATTTTAGTAAGTGAACAGCCAATGTAAATAAGGAAATGACTACTGCAATTATTGACAGAATTGTTGAGATCTCCAAATGAACACACTCCTATCTTAGATGGTAGGAACATTATACCAAAAAAGGAGGTGATAGCATGAACCTAAACCGATTTCTAAAAACTGACCGCGAAAAGGCGGAAAGGCTGATCCAGTCAACACAAAACCTTACTTCTGAATTGCCCGCCGCCATCGAGGAACAGGATTTTAAGAACTGCGTTGAAATTGCGGCAACAATCATTTTAAATTGCAAGGACCTTCAACGGATGGAGCACCCTGAACAGGTTGTCCGCCTTCACGAAATTGCGTCCAAATTTGCAAGCAGAGGGATTAATGTTTCAACTGTGAGGAGAGTGTATCAATGAATATCGAACATCCAATG
>NZ_JASGCA010000037.1:0-7606 GCF_030449715.1 Bacillus sp. LB7 | reverse complement strand
CACTCTAAAATTGAGCTAATCACTCAATTTTAGGAGGTCGAAAAACCATGGTCGCCCGGCAAAAAGAATCCGTCCGACTCGACCCTGAAATTGTTTCGCTCGGTCGCAAGCTCGCGAAACAAGATTTCGGGTCTGAAAAGAAGTTTGGCCTTTTGATCGAGAACGCCATCAGGGCGTATCACGCTCGAAAAGTCCAACCTGTCGAAGCAAGCTCGCTGCTGTCCGCAACCGAGCAAGCTTTGATCGACAGGATTGAAAAACGCGTTCAAGACATGGGAAAGCAAACCGTTGAACGGATTGCTAACCTCACGGCAAAGTCATCATTCGAGACAGTCTACAGCTCCATCATTCTGGAACGAATATTTGACAGTCTCTTTAACAAAAGCAATCCAAAACAAAAGCGTGAAGAAATCCGCGGACTTGCCGCCAAGCGAATGCAGGGCCGTCTCGACAAGGAAGGCGCTGAAAAGATCAGCTCTCTCATTCAGGAAAACAAAGCACTAGAGTCTGAATGCAATCAGATCAGAGAGATGCTTGCCCAAATGGCAGCACAATACGAAGAGCTTCAGAAACTGCATGAGTCATTAAATCAAAAACACGAAAATCAAAAAGCCAACACCCAACATTATTACAACCGCGCAAGGCAGATCGATCAGGAAAAAGAGGAGTTAACCCGGCAGCTGCGCAATCAAGAAAAAGAAAACGCATCGCTGCAGAAGAAACTCCAGTTCCTTCTGGACAATTACAGCCGGTTTAAGTCAAACAGGAATTTGATTGAAGAATACGAGCAGGGGAGATACTGATGGTCGTTCATGTGAAATCGCTTGGTTTTGCCAGCCACCACAAAGGCGGCAAGCCGATCTCTCACATCAAAGAGCATATCAAGTACATAGAACTTGATCGTGATCATCACCGGACGCCGCCGGAACTGTTCACGGCTACCCAGGACAACATCAAACGAATTGAATTTTTCCAAAAGCTGAACGAACAGCCAAAGGTCGGCGTGGTCGGCCATAAGCTCGTGATCTCGCTCAGCGAGGATGAAAAAGAGCGCTACGGGACCGATCTGAAGGAATTGGTCCGAGACACCATGAATCGTTTTGAAACCAAGTACAACGTTAAACTAGATTGGGTTTCCGCCGTCCATGATGATAAAGGGCATCCTCACGCGCATGTCGTCATTCGAGGCTATAACGAGGATGGAAAACAGGTCGGCCTGTATCCTTCCCACCTGAAAGACTTGCATCAATTCGCTGATCAAGAAAAGCTACGGCAGTTTGAGAGATCAAAAGACAGCGCCCGCAGCCGTGATTTTTTGAAAGAGCTTGAGGAAGAAAGAAAGCATGAACCAACGCTTGATCTACCCCTTACATTGGAGCCGGAACATACTGTCAAAAACAAAGCACGATCAAGAGATCAAGAAATGGAACGATGAGACAGGCCCCGCGGCCTGTTTTTTTGTCTTTCTGGCTTGTAGCGTTGACTTTTCGAAATAGGAAGGCATTTACGAGATTCATAGCGAATGTTGTAGCGCATAAGGAAAAATCGAGGTGATCCGCTATGAACACCGATACGACCGCTACAAAACTTACTTCAAAAGACGTGTCCTCCCGCCTTGGCATAGAGACCGTCACAGTCCGCAAATATTCAAAGCTGCTCGAGTCTCACGGCTATTTTTTCGAGCGCGACACCAAGGGCTGGCGACTCTACAACAAAGATGATTTATCCGCTATAGAGTATCTCTACAACATGAACAAATTGGACGGCCAATCCCTTCAAAAAGCAGCCGAACACATAGCGCATCTGTATCGGTCAAAATTGACTGTATCGCAACCCGATACACCGATACAAAACGATGAAAGGCGCGCCTTATTTCAATTTGTCAAACAACAGGAAGAGTTCAATAAAATGCTGCTAGAACGCATTGAGCTTTTTGAGAAACGGCAGCAGGAAAGAGACGAAATGCTGATGAAATCCCTTCGCGAATCCCAGGAAACTCAAAAAATGCTGGCTGCCGCCCGCGAAAAAAAGTGGTGGCAATTCTGGAAATAGAAAAGCCCCCGCTTGGGGGCTTAATCTGTCTCAGCTTTCTTCCATCTACTTCTAATAACCCCCATTAACAAAATGTAAATCAATACAACGAAGATATTATACAAAGGGTCAATTTTAAAAACGAAAGTATTAAGAATAAACACTAAAAACATGAGGAGTGTTGCAATCCACCATATAACCCCATATTTTCTATCTCCCTGATCTTGACTCCTCTTACCTTTAATTAAGTCAAAAACCAAACAAGCAGCCACAAAAACCACCAAAACAATTGTGGTCACAGTAGACGAAAAATTTTCTCTAATGGTACTCATTATTATCCCCATCAGAGCAAACCCCAAAAAAGCCCAAAAAAATCTCATAAAATATCATACCTTTCTTAATTTTCACTTAATTTTTATTAAAACATACCCAGAGCTTTCCAAAAAGGTTTATATTTGATATGGGCCCATACAATTATAGGAAAGGATGTTTTTTGATTGAAAAAGAGTATAAAAGTTGTAGTAGTATTAGTGATGAGTATCACTCTATTTATTCCAACAATCAGCACTTTCGCTGCTGAACAAAGCAATGAACAGAGCAACAATGTAAAAGTTCCCGTAGTTCCTACTAATCTTCCACAAAATGATGATGAGTATTGCTCTTCAAATCAGTCTACCAGCCAAAAGATAGGAATTCAAAAAATCCCAGGAGATTATACAAACGGGTGTAAAATTGTCAAAACCCAAAAGCGCGACAACGTAGCGTACACAAACTGGGAAAATAAAGTCTTACCTGCGATTGTCGGCGGAGGAGTCGGGGGTATCGGTTTTTTCGTTGGATCAACATTAGCAAGAGCAGTTCTTTTTGGAGCAATGACGCAAACCTATGTATCTGTCCCTAAAAGCAAACCAGTCTATGTAACTATTCAACATAGAGAATGTAAAGATATGTTGGGATATCATCGATATGTAATCGTAAAAACTTACAAGGACAAAAAGAGAACTAAATTCATCAGTTCAGAAATGAAAAAACTGAGCTAAGAAAAGCAGGCCACGTGGCCTGCTCTCTTACTTGATTATGTAATTTTTAATGCCGGGATGCCAATAGGCCATGACCTCAAAGGCTTCGTTTGCCACCTCATCATCTTCTTCCTCGATCTTGACCAGATCACCGTCCTCTGCATCACCAAGATTCAGTTCCTTATGTATCTCCTTCAAGATGCCGCCATATCCGATGAGCCGCCGAGCTGAAAGCGCGTCGTCCAGATAATAAACCGTATCCAAATTGTCTTCAGTCACCTTGTTTCCGCGGACAATATCCGTATCCTTCACGGGGTACTTTGAAATTTCCAAAACGGCTTTTTGCTCCTCTATTGCCTCTCGCACTTCACTCTCGATCTGCTCCGCATCGATCTTGGCTTTCCCTTTGACCCGCTGTATATGTACAATCGGCGTATAATCAAGTTTCATTGCCTTTTTCCAAAGGCTTGTCCAATCTTTTTGACTAATGTATAACTTGCCTGTGAAATAACTTTTCTTTACTGGCAACAACACATGGAAATGTGGATGATATGTATGTTCTTCATGATTTTTCGTGATTTCTAAAGCTCGAAAATAGCCAAGGACAGCCGTATCAACTCGCTTGTACTTCATCAAACGATTAAAACCCTTCATCATATCGGAAATCGTTTGGCGAAGCTCTCCTCCCTCGACATTCCGAACTGTCAGTGTGAGAAACAACCAAGCGCAATGATATTGCCGATTGGCTTCCTCAACAATCAATTTATTGTGATATGCAATTTTTAACGACCTGCGCCAGGCACACATCGGGCATAACCTCACTTTACAAAAATAGGCTTGATACAGTTTTAATCTGCCCGTTTCCGGGTCTCTTTTAAACGACAATTGCTCCGCACATTCAAACATTCGTTGAGCCTTTTTGCTGTAGTAAGGCGCGCCAATTCGATTTTTCAAACCTTCATAGTGCTTGGCCATGAGATCGGACCGGGATTTTTTTCCCTTCCAATCTCTCTTTTTTCCTGTTGCGGTCTCGTCCACAAGGATGTTATAATTTGATTCAGATGAATACATGAAAAAAGAAACTCCCTTCTGAGCTAGTTTTCTAGCGTTCTATTATTTTGATTGGACACCTTAATAATAGCAGAGGGAGTTTTGTTCTGTCAAAAACGACCTAAACCCTTGACAGACAAGGGCTGAGAGCCATTTTTGAAAATCTTGTTGTTTCTATATAGTATCAAGATAAGAAAAGACCCGATTTTGGCCACGCCAAAATCGCAAAAAACCGGCTTTTTAGCCGGCTTTTTTAAAACCAAAAATCAAAACCCAATCTCCCCCCCGAAGGGGGGAGATTTTTTTTCAAAAATCGGCTTTTTTCATGCGAAAAAGCCTTTTTTGCGTTCAAAAACGTTTTTTTCAAGGCCGCATATTTTGCAATAGCAGCCGTTCAGCAAAAAATCAAAAAGCCCCTGCGGGAAAAACCCAGGAACGCACCAATAATTTTGGTGCGTATAACTGGGCACTGTATCGTGACCATATCCTGATCCTGGACGCAGCAAGTCCAAAAAGTGTCCTAAAGATGTCTTGTGTGCTTTTCTTCTCTTAAAAAATCGTTTAAAAGCCCTCTGAGCGTTTTTGAAGTATTCCGGCTCCTTTAAGTCGTGTTTTCCCAAAAAAGTCCTCAGAAACGATTCTGAGCATCCTCAGAGGCATTTCTTTCTCTCTTACAGACTCTCAAACACAAAAAAAGACGGAACGCATACGTCCGTCTAATAAAACATACCGCTGGTCATCACGTTGCATTTCGTATCGCAATCTGTGCATCGCTTTGAACTTCAGAAGAAAATCCAATCACACCCAGCGTTAATACTCCCAAAATGATGGCTGCTGACAAAAGGCTTTTACATTTCATACAGGAAATTCGCTCCTCACCTTGCTTTTTTTCATCAAGTCGCATTTCTCGAAGCAACTTGCACATCCCCATGATCTACATAAGAGAAACCAGCTACGCCTAGCGTTAATACCCCTAAGATGATGGCTACGGAAAAAAGGCTCTTACATTTCATACAGGAAATCGCCCCTTTGAATTTGTTTTTGAGCATCCACCATCTGCTTAAAGAAAAAAACAGAATCATCCAGACGCCCATTTTTAGTATAAAATTCCGCAGCAACTAAAGCCAGCTCCTCCAGATAAGGATAACCCCGGCCATCTTTAAGTGGTTCAAAAGCCTCCAGAACTTTCGATCTGTCCGCTTGTTTGAGGAACAACGCTTCTAAAACGCCCAGCAAATACAAACACAAGTCATCCTGGAATTCATGAGCGTATTCTTGGGCCTTTTCAAAACATTCTTGTCCTTCTGGTTTTTCATCTTTGGTGAAATGAATTAAAGCTAAATCATAATAAGCGCTTGTGATTTCTTTAGCTTTTGCCTTTTTGGCCGCTTTAATGGCCTCATGATAAAAAGGCACTGCCTGAAAGCTTCCAATTCTGCTATAACAGTGACCCATGTTCAATAATGCTTTAGTGATCATCGTCCAATTATCAATCTCTTGCGAGAGAGCCAATGCCTTGTGCAGATGGGGCAAAGCGCGATCATGCGCCAATAAATCATCATAATTTCCCGAAATAACAAAGTGGCATTGTATCTGGCGGACTTTGTATGTAACCTCCTTTTGATAAATTTCATCAGCAAGAGAGATATAATACATCGACATATGGGTTTGTTTCATGTGATAGAAGACTTCAGCCATCTTAAAGTAAAATTCAGCTTTTTCTATTTTGTCAGAAACTTTTGTTAATTTCTTCTCCGCTGCTCTATAAGACTTAATGGCTTTTATGTATTTTCCCTGCGAAAAGTAGTACATTCCGGTAAAAAACGAGCGATAGTATTCCAACAACCCCGAGAATTTTCTACCCTGTCCCTCGATTTCTCTAAGGTAATCAGCAAGGCTCATCCTTTCCTTGTTTGGAAAAAGGTAGTCCAACATCAGCTGATGCCTCAAATCCATCATCTGATAGTACAATAGGGTGTCTTGATCCTCTTCCATTCTGTCTAAATCCTGCTCAATTTCGGCTTTCAACCGTTCCGCTTCTATCACATTCAGCTTCTGGATTTCGTTGTACCACGCATTGATTTTCATTCCCACAGATGAAGATGGTATGGTTTCCAATGAGCCTCATTCCTTCCTTCCCAACAAAAACCCTTTTTATGTTAAAGATTAACATAAAGATGCCCGCCAATAATCGCAGAAAATCTCTTAGAAAAAATGTTGCGTGACGCCGCAAACAAAAAAAACGCTCCTGCCAAAAAGCAAGAGCGCTAAAACAAAACATGTGAGCAGCTAAAATTATACAACTTTATTCAGCGATCAAAAAGCCTCGGAATTAGCTCTCTATATCCGCCCCGATCTCCTTCGCAAATTCAATCATTTTTTTCCGCCTGCTCTCAAACACCTCATCCAGTCTATCAAAACGCTCATTCATATTTTTTTCAAACTCACTCAGTTCCCTCTTCAACGCCACAGTCTCTGCTTTGATACCCGATCGCGTATCTCCCAAATCCTCTTTTATCTCATCCAAACCCTCTTTAATCATCTGGCCCAAATCCTCTAGTGCCTTCAGTACCTTTTCCTCTTCTGTCTTCACTTACTTCCACCTTTCCAAAAACCGAACGACCAGGAACCAGGTTAGGGATCCAAATCGACAAAAAGACGAACGACTAAAATCGCCGGCAGCTGCCTTTACCTCCCGATTCCCGAACATCGGCCCCGCTTTTTATTCCACGGTTCGATTGACAACGAGCCTCCGCACCCTCAAACTCCCAAAGGCAACCCCGCAGGGCGAAAACCGCCCTCCGGGGCCACCTCCGGCAGTTTGCATGAGAGTGCCTCTCATTGTAAATCGACTTTCGCGGCATAAACGCTTGTTTTCTCCCTGCAGCAGCCAGTCCTCCTCAAGACCTTGCCAGTTCGAGCGCTTTTTGTATGTATTCCTCTTCTGTAATTTCTCCATGAAACCGCCTTTTCAAAAGCTCTTCCTCTTCTTTTGTAAGCACTAAGCCTTCAAAATCAAGGGTTGCTCGTACATGTCTCATGGCTTTTTCGAAGTCAATTTCCCTTGTCATGATCCTTACTCTCCCTTTATCCAATTGTATCACTTCAAGAGCAGGGCAGGCGGGCGAATGAAGTCGCCCATTGCCTGCCCCCGATGCGCAATGAACAGGGTGAGCCTCGTTACTCCTCCCTGTTCAAAGCCGCATCTTTTGCCTCGTTCCAGGTGCGCGACTCCCTGCCGGATTGTCTCGCAGCCCTCCACTTCAGCAAGCCATTTGTCCTCAATCGGAGCCTGCCCGATTTGCGGTAAATGGCATCCCAGCACCCCTGTGGGGTGTGAGAGGCGGAGCTAAAAGTGTCGGACAAAATGTTTCCGACACACTCCGCAAAGGGGATGACACGTCCTCCCCCTTGACCCCCACCGTGCGACACTCTAAAATTGAGCTAATCACTCAATTTTAGGAGGTCGAAAAACCATGGTCGCCCGGCAAAAAGAATCCGTCCGA
>NZ_JASGCA010000036.1:0-11617 GCF_030449715.1 Bacillus sp. LB7 | reverse complement strand
AAGTCAGCTTCCGATGCTCGGCCTTCCTAGACTGCAAGGGTTGCGGGTCACGCTGAAAGGATGACAAAATCCCAAAATTAAAAGTCGTTTTGGGATTTTGTCAGCAATCTAAGGCAGCTGTCAAACCGACAGCTGCCTTTCATCTTTTCAAAACCCGGCTCATACAATAAAGAGAAGTCCAACCGGGGGGGATTTGAGTATTGAGCATACGGGAGCAAAAAGAGCTGCAGCGGGCGATAGCAGAAATTACGGAGATCGCGGAAGGATTCGGCCTGGATTTTTATCCGATGAGATATGAAATTTGTCCGGCTGAAATCATTTATACATTCGGCGCATACGGGATGCCGACAAGATACAGCCATTGGAGTTTCGGCAAGCAATTTCACAAAATGAAGCTTCACTATGACTTTGGCTTGAGCAAAATATATGAGCTTGTCATTAATTCAAATCCGTGTTACGCGTTTTTGCTGGACAGCAATTCATTGATTCAAAATAAGCTGATTGTCGCACACGTCCTGGCTCATTGTGATTTCTTTAAAAATAACTGCCGTTTCCAAAATACGAAGCGCGATATGGTTGAAAGCATGTCGGCGACAGCAGAGCGGATTAAACATTATGAGACGGTCCACGGTTCAAAAGAAGTCGAAGCATTTCTCGATGCGGTGCTGGCGATTGAAGAACACATTGACCCTTCGCTCGTGAGGCCGAAGCTGTCGTGGAGCATAGATGATGAAGAGGAAGAAGAAACAGACGCGCCGCCCACTCCTTATGACGACCTCTGGGAACTGGATCATAAAGGATCGAAAGAGAAGAAGAAAAGGACGAAAAAAAAGTTTCCGCCGAAGCCGGAAAAAGACATTCTGCTGTTCATTGAAGAACATTCGCGGGAGCTGGAGCCTTGGCAACGCGACATCTTAACGATGATGAGAGAGGAAATGCTGTATTTCTGGCCGCAGCTTGAAACGAAAATCATGAATGAAGGATGGGCGTCCTATTGGCATCAGCGAATCATCCGCGAGCTTGAGCTGACATCAAGTGAAGCGATCGAATTCGCCAAGCTCAACGCGGGAGTGGTTCAGCCGTCCAAAACGGGCATCAATCCTTATTATCTCGGATTGAAAATATTTGAGGACATAGAGGAGCGCTACAACAACCCGACAGAAGATATGAAGAAGATGGGTGTAAAGCCGAACTCGGGGAGAGAAAAAATATTTGAAGTCAGGGAGATCGAGTCAGACATTTCATTTATCAGAAACTATTTAACGAAAGATCTCGTGATGCGGGAAGATCTCTACTTGTTTCAAAAACAGGGAAGGGATTATAAAATCGTTGACAAGGATTGGGAGGCTGTGCGCGATCAGCTTGTCAGCATGAGAGTCAACGGAGGATTTCCTTATTTGACAGTTGAGGACGGAGATTACTTAAAGAACAATGAATTATACATTAAGCATTGGTATGAAGGGATCGAACTCGATTTAAAGTATCTTGAAAAAGTTCTGCCTTACCTTCACCAGCTATGGGGAAGAAGCGTGCATGTCGAAACCGTGCTCGAAGATAAGCCCGTCATGTTTTCCTATGACGGAAAGGCTGTCCATCGCAGATATTTATAAAAAGTTTCAGGCTGCATTCGGGCAGCCTTTTTTATTTTAAAGCGCAACGACGACCGTCACTATGCCAAATAAAAGAACGTTTGTCCAGTTTTATAAGTTAATCATAAAAATGTAAAATAAAGTATTTAACACTCTTTCTAAAATTGTAATTTTGCCTGCAGGAAAGTGCGAAAATGTAGTATTTAAGTTACCTTTGAAATGTAAATGAAATATTATCTACCCTTAAAAACTTTTTTTAAAAACGAATAATTAAGGAATTTGACATAGTAAGTCAAGACTATACCTGATGGAATTCCCTCCTTATAATAGAAACAGAGGAAGGGCTGAAGCAGCCGTTCTCAAAAAAAATGAAACTGCTAATTTTCGCCTTTGAAAATATAAAATATTCTGCTATTGGGAGGACAACATGAAAAAACAAGTCATAACAGCAGCATCAGCGGTTGTTTTAGGATCGACTTTATTTGCGGGAGCGGCTTCCGCGCAAACCATAACGGTGAAAAAAGGAGATACGTTATGGGGATTTTCGAAGAAGTACGGCACAAGTGTCAGCAAGATTAAACAGGAAAATAAGCTGAAATCCGATATCATTTACATAGGGCAGAGGCTGTCGATCAATGGAAGCAGCTCTTCGTCTGCAAAAGCGTCGCAAGTTTCATCAGCTACGCATAAAGTGGTCAAAGGAGACAGCCTTTGGAAAATTTCTCGGACATACGGCATGACCGTCAATGAACTGAAGTCTCTGAATGGTTTAAAAACAGATTTAATCCGGATCGGACAAGTATTAAAAGTTAAAGGGACGAAAAGCGTAAAAGCTGCATCAACGACAAAGCCTTCTGCATCAAGCGGGACAAGCAAGGCGCCTGCGCAAACCTCTTCAGCGCTGAATACGTCAAAACTAGTTTCGGATGCAAAAGCCCTTATCGGAACGCCTTATAAATGGGGCGGAACATCTGCATCAGGATTTGACTGCAGCGGATTTGTCTGGTACATCCTCAACAAACAGACGAATGTGGCGAGAACGAACACAGCCGGTTACTGGAATTCGATGAAGAGCGTATCAAGCCCTGCAGTAGGCGATTTCGTTTTCTTCACGACATATCAGCCGGGACCTTCGCATATGGGGGTTTACATCGGAAACAATCAATTCGTTCATGCCGGTTCTGACGGCGTAACGATCAGCGATATGACAAACAGCTATTGGAAGCCCCGCTATCTTGGAGCAAAACGCTTCTAATGTTGCAGGGACAAGCCCGTTCATCATGATGAACGGGTTTTTTCCATTTAGAAACGGAACCCGGCTAAAAACGCCAAAAAGTGTTCGACCTTCTCATTATCTTTCAGACTAATCGCATATCCCCCTGCAACAGGAAGCTTCATGAAATCGCACGGCACCTCTATTAATCTTCCTTCCATCAGCTCGCGGCGCACAGTCGACAGCGGCAAGAATGATATACCGAGTCCTTCTGAAATAAATCGTTTCGTAATATGCGTCTGGCTTACGAGCATCGTTCTGACAAACGGAAATTTGATCCTCAGCTGCCTGACAAGGTCGTCCCAGTATTCGGGGTGATTATGGGTCAACAGCAAATATTCTTCAAGCAAATCTTCGACATCGAGCGGCGGCGCTTGTTCTGAATCGCGGCCGTCATGAGGGGCGACCAAAATCACGGGATCGCTGTACATGGAATAGCAGTTCAGGTTTGACGATTGCACGTTTAAGCAGCTTAATCCGATATCTGCATGGCCGGCTGAAATCAGGGGAGCGATTTCAGCTGATTCGGCGATCTTTACTTTGATCTCCGAATTCGGATGCAGCGCCGTGTATTTTTTTAATACAAATGGGAGAATCGTATCGGCGATAAGCGGTGAAACCGCTAGATTCAATGTCTGTGAATAGCCTTGTCTGATTTTGTGAAGCTCTGCCATGCTCGATTCATAGTCTTCCAGCAGGCGAAGGGCGAAAGGAAGGTAAGCGCGGCCTTCTTTCGTTAAATGAATGCTTCTTCCTTTGCGGGTGAACAGCTGGCACCCGAGTTCTTCCTCAAGCAGTTTAATTTGGACGGTGACGGTCGGCTGAGAAATAAATAAGGTTTCCGCCGTCTTTCTGAAATTTTCGTATTTTGCGGCAGTAACAAAGGTATGAAGCCATTTAAAATCCATTGCAGTCCTCCTGATTAATTTTGTTAATCAAAGACATCAATATAATTCAATATTTTTTAAATATTATATCAACTATAATGATATTTACAAAGGAAAAAGGAGGAATTGATATGGTTTATCATGGATTGAAAGGGATTACTTGTGTTGAAACAGCCATCAGCCGCATTGACGGTGAAGAGGGAAAGCTGATCTACAGAGGGTACAATGCTGATGAACTGGCGCTTACATCTACATTTGAAGAAGTCGCTTATCTGATTCTCAACGGGGCATTTCCGACGGAAGCGGAACTCAGCCGATTCAATGAGATGCTCGCTTCATTCCGTGTGCTGCCAGAAGCATGCAAGCGATTGATCCGCTGCCTTCCGGCCGAATTAGACGATATGGCGGTTCTTCGCACGGTCGTCTCTTCATTCGGGGACAAATCGTTTGCGTTCAAGCCGACAATGGAGCAGGCTCTCAGACTGATTGCAGCCGTCCCGTCGATTATCGCGTTCAGAAAAAGGCTGACTGACGAAGAAGAACCTGTTCAGCCGCTGGATGAGCTTGGCTTTGTGGAACATTATTTTTACATGCTGAAAGGAAAGCGTCCGACAGAAGCTCAGAAAAAAGCGCTCGAAACGTACATGATTCTTGCGATGGAACACGGCATGAACGCTTCAACCTTTTCGGCAAGAGTTACGGTGTCTACGGAATCCGATCTTGTTTCTGCCGTCACATCTGCACTTGGCACGATGAAAGGACCTTTGCACGGCGGAGCGCCGTCTGCGGTGACCGATATGCTGGAAGGCATCGGGGAAAAACAGCATGCAGAAAGCTATATAAGAGAAAAGCTTGAAAAAGGCGAGAGACTGATGGGATTTGGACACCGCGTCTATAAAACGCATGATCCGAGAGCGAAGGCTTTAAGGGTGAAAGCTGAGGAAATTGCCGGGGGCGATCGGGATATCGACCTTGCTCTTCATGTTGAAAATACGGCGATCCGCCTTTTGGAAGAATACAAGCCGGGCCGAAAGCTTTATACGAATGTCGAATTTTACGCAGCGGCTGTCATGAAGGCGATCGATTTTGATGCCGCATTGTTTACGCCTACTTTTTCGGCTGCGAGAATGGTCGGCTGGTGCGCCCATGTGCTGGAGCAGGCTGATAACAACATGATTTTCAGGCCGTCGGCTAAATATATCGGAGAATTGGTTTCTCAGTAATGCGGACACACGCCTTCTCAGCGAAGCGCGTGTTTTTTTAATAGATTTTAGAATGTTTAAGTAGGGAATTATGCCGGTGTTCTTGAATGTATTCATCAAGAAAGTCCTTTAAGGGGGAGACGATGAAAAAAGGATTCCTGATGTTGATCATGCTGTTTTTTCTAGGTGCATGCTCGGAAGACCGGGATTTGGATGCTGAACATGAAGCGGCGGGGACGAAAGAAGGCGGAAGCGGCGCCGAAGTCATCGCAGAGCGTCTGGATGTGCCTTGGACGCTCGCTCACACTGGCGAGATTTTTTACGTGACCGAAAGAAACGGGGGAATCGTGTCCATTGCCGAAGGCAAAAAGGAGCGCATGCAGCTTCAGCTGAAAAAGCCCGTTCATCAAGAAGGAGAAGGCGGACTGCTTGGATTTGTGCTCCATCCTGATTTCAAAAACAATCAGGAGGCATACGTTTACCATACATACAAAGACGGGGGCCATCTGAAAAACCGGATCGTAAAATTGACGCTTGACCGCCTCACTTGGACGGAAACGGAGGAGCTGCTTGCCGATCTGCCCGGAGGTGTGATTCATAACGGCGGCCGGATGGCGATCGGGCCCGATCAAAAGCTGTACATCACGACAGGTGATGCGGGGGAAAGGGAATGGGCCCAGCAGCCTGAAAAGCTGGCGGGGGTGATTTTAAGGATGGAGCTTGATGGTGCGATCCCTGCTGATCAGCCTTTTCGCTCGTCTTATGTATACAGCTTTGGACACCGGAATCCGCAAGGCCTCGCATGGATCGGCCGGCAGCTTTACAGCTCCGAACACGGGCAGTCTGGACATGATGAAGTGAACAAAATAGAAGCCGGAGCCAATTATGGCTGGCCGGTGATTGAAGGAAGCGATGAGAAGCGGGGAATGAAAGCGCCGCTCATCCATTCGGGAGAAGAAACGTGGGCCCCATCCGGTTTAGCGCAGAAAGGGGATGTCCTCTATATGGCCGGGCTGCGGGGTGAGGGCGTTTTCCGGATCGATCCGGCGGAAGCCAAAGCGGTCAAATGGCTTGGCGGATACGGCAGAATCAGGGATATAAAAGTAATCGGAGATGATCTGTATTTCATTTCGAACAATGGCGACGGAAGAGGCGAAAAAAAACAGACAGACGACCGGCTCATCCGCGTGCCTCTGTCTGATCAGTAAACATGTCTCGCTGAGTTCTTGCGTTTAAGGATGCCGGAATCGTGGTAACTGTGCACTAAACAATGGTGAAGAGGTGAGACGAATGAATCCGGCAAACAGACAGACGGATGGACAGAAAGCGCAAAAACAAGAAAAACAACCCGGGGCTGAGCACAAGATGGTGCCCCTTCCGCTCTCGGAAGACCGCGACTACAAAGGAAGCGGCAAATTAAAAGGAAAAACCGCCATTATTACCGGAGGAGACAGCGGAATCGGCAGAGCGGCCGCCATTGCATACGCCAAAGAAGGTGCCGACATTGCCGTCATGTACTTGGACGAACACAAGGATGCCGAGGAAACGAAAGAACGAATCGAACAAGAAGGCGCAAAATGCCTCTTGATTCCCGGAGATGTCGGGGATGAAGCACATTGCAGAACATCTGTCGAAAAAGCGGTGAATCACTTTGGCGGACTCGACATTCTTGTGAACAACGCTGCCGAACAGCATCCGCAAAAAGGGATCGAAGATATTTCGACCGAACAGCTTGAACAAACATTCAGAACGAATATTTTCTCCATGTTTCACATGACAAAAGCCGCGCTCCCGCATTTAGGGGAAGGAAGCGCGATTATCAATACCGCATCGATCACGGCTTACGAGGGCAGTCCGGCGCTGATTGACTATTCGAGCACAAAGGGTGCGATTGTCGCGTTTACCCGTTCGATGGCTGCATCCCTTGTCAAAAAAGGAATCCGCGTCAACGCGGTAGCGCCGGGGCCCATTTGGACGCCGCTCATTCCGGCTACTTTTTCGCCTGAAAAAACGGAAAAACACGGTACAAATACGCCGATGGGAAGGCCCGGACAGCCTTCTGAACACGCTGCGGTGTATGTTCTGCTCGCTTCAGACGATTCCTCTTATATGACAGGACAGACGATCCACATCAACGGCGGAAGATATGTGACGACATAATTTCAACCGGCTGCTATTGTAAGGCAGCCGGTTTTTTCTGTTTGTTTTTTCGGAAAAATAAGAATTTGAAAGATCACTTTCAAAAAAGCTGCCCCGTAAGAGATAATAGAAGCAGAAAGAGAAAGGATGTGTATGAATGAGCGATCGCAGAATGACAGCAAAATGGGCATCCAAACTTGGATTTGTTCTCGCTGCAGCGGGATCCGCCATCGGCCTGGGGGCGATTTGGAAGTTTCCCTATGTGGCGGGAACGAGCGGAGGAGGCGCATTTTTCCTTGTATTTGTCCTATTTACGATACTGCTGGGATACCCCCTGCTTTTAGGGGAATTTATATTAGGCCGAAAAAGCCAATCGGATGCTATCGGCACCTATCAAAAAATAGCGCCGGGAACGCCTTGGGTAATCACAGGCTGGATCGGAATCGCCGCCTGCTTCCTTGTCCTGTCGTTTTACAGTGTGATCGGCGGCTGGATTTTGCTTTATATCATCAAAGCAGTAACCGGTTCATTGTCGGGTCTCACGCAGGCCGGATACGGGGAGCTATTCGGTTCGATCATCCAAGATCCGCTGCAGACACTGGCAGCGCAGCTTGCGTTTATCATCATGACGATCCTCGTCGTGGCGAAGGGTGTGCAAAAAGGAATCGAGCGCGTCAGTTCGATTATGATGCCGCTATTATTTATTTTATTTATTGCGCTCGTTTTAAGGGCTCTGACGCTTGAGCATGCGATCGACGGCGTGCGTTTTCTGCTTGTGCCCGATTTTGGCAGCCTGACGCCGCAGGCGATTCTTTTTGCGCTCGGACAAGCTTTCTTTACGCTGACGCTTGGCGTATCTGTGATGGTGACGTACAGCTCCTACTTGTCAAAGTCACAAAACCTTCCGAAGTCGGCGGTCTCGATCGTGATCATGAACCTTACCGTCACGCTGCTTGCCGGTTTGGCGATTTTTCCGGCCGTCTTTTCATTCGGGCTTCAGCCCGATCAGGGGCCGACTTTATTATTTGCAGTTCTGCCGGCAGTTTTTGACCGGCTTCCATTCGGGATGCTGTTTTTTATCGGGTTTTTGACAGCCTTTTTATTTGCCGCGCTGACTTCGGCTTTTTCGATGATCGAGATCATTGTTGCCGCTATTACAAAAGGCGATCAAACGAAAAGGGGGAAATGGACGTGGGCGATCGGCCTTTTGATTTTTGCTGTCGGCATTCCTTCCTGCTTGTCTTACGGAGTGCTCGATGAGCCGTTCATTTTTAAGAAGACGTTTTTTGATGCGGCGGATTATGTCGTCAGCAATATTTTGATGCCGCTTGGCGCGCTTTTTATTTCGATTTTTATTCCGCTGAAATTGTCCAAACACGATCTATATGAAGAAATGAAAAGCGGATCAAAAGCGGGGAAAGGCTTTTTTATCGTGTGGTTTTATCTTCTCCGTTTCCTTGTGCCGCTTGCAATTGTACTTGTCTTTTTAAATTTAATCGGAGTGTTTTCATTTTAAAAGATCAGGAGATGGGTGAATATGGTGTTAGACTTTCAACAGATGTTTCCGAGCGAGGATGGCAATCACGAGGCGCGGTATCAGCTGCTGGCATTGCTTGAAGCGGTATTGGCCGGAATGGACAGGCTGAAGGATCCCGCCCGGATGACGCTTGGCCGCGAGTCTGAAGTTTCCTCTGACTACTATCAAAGCGTCATTAAAGAGCCCGCCTTGCCGGAAAAAGGCTTCGGGGCGGAAAAAAGCGTTGAAGAGCTATTGAAATTGCTTGACGGCCACCGTTTTTTAAACAGGCATTATGTGGCCAACGCGACACCTTTGCCGAACAACGCCAGTATCGCCGGGAATCTTTTAATGGTTCTTTTAAACGGAAACAATTTATGGGATGTAGACGGCACGGCTGCAGCAAGGACGGAAGTGCAGATCACGGCGATGCTTTCGGACATTGTCGGCTATGACAGGCACAAGAGCGGCGGTTTTACCACATGGGGAGGGCAGGGCGCTGTTTTTCAGTCGCTCAGGCTGGCGATCGCAAGCGCGTATCCTGAAGCGAATCAGCAAGGAACACCGCATCACCTGTACGCGTTCTGTTCAGAGCTTTCGCATTTCAGTCTTTACAAATCGATGGAAGCTTCCGGAATCGGGACGGACCATTTGATCAAGGTCAAGACGAATCGCGATCATTCGATGGATCTGGCCGATTTGCGTGAAAAAATGCAAGCCGTGATTGAAAAAGGCGGACATCCGATTTATGTTTTGGCAACGCTTGGCACAACTGACTCATTTGGCATCGATGATTTGGCCGGAATCAAAAAAGTGACTGAGGAAATAGAGGCCGCCTACGGTTTGCCTCCTGTCTATATTCATGCCGATACGGCGATGGGCGGGATGTACGGTTTTTTTAACGGATACGATTTCACCGGAAACCCGCTTCATCTTGAAGATGAGGTGCTTGAGACGCTTGCCCGCTACAAAAAACATTTTCAGCATTTGCACCTGGCGGACAGCTTGGTTTTTGATTTTCATAAACTTGGACAAACGCCGTATATCACAAGCCTTTTCTTGGTGAAAAACCGTGAGGCACTGAAAGCCGTTGATTTGGATCCGGATGAGACGCCTTATGTCGGTAACAGGGGGTTTGGCAGCTATCATACGAGCTATACGCTAGAGTGTTCGCGAATGGGAAGCAGCATACCGATTTATGCTTCTCTGCTCGCATTCGGAATCGAAGGCTACCAGGAGATCTTGGCCAATTACATCAGAGTTAACCTGGCGTTTCGAAAAAAACTCCTGCAGGCTTTTCCGAATGCAGCCGTCACCAATGATGTATCACCTGTAACGACATTCCGCTTCTATCCGGGAAATGTCCGCTATCATGAAGAAATCAGCGGCGCCATCACGGAGGAAGAAGTGCGGAATATTAACAAATTCAATGAAAAAATCGCCGAAACATTGGGAAGATACCGCAGTCACACCTATTTTGGCAGCACGAAAAAGCAAACATACGTTTATCCTGCTGACAGCCGTTTGCCCGTGCCCCTTTATGTCCAGAAATTCTACAGTGTCTCGCCTTACACAACGGTTGATACAATTGACCATTATATCGCCTTTTTAAAAGCGCATGTTGAACCGTCCGATGTAGCAGCCGGATAAAAGTTGAACATGAAGTCGCATACTATGCACATCATAAAAAAATGTTCAGTTGATATGTGAGTTTCCTTAAACCGGACGCCAATGCAAAATCGATCAGCGTGGAAACGTATGTCGAAAAAAATGACAAGATTCACGGTGAAGCGGTTCAGAATACCGCTGAATTGGTCGCCGATCTGTGCAAGCGCTATGGTCTTTCTACAGAATTCAGGAAAAAGTCGATGCTCTGCTGTACAATCTGATGCATGAGCTGTCTGCAAACGGTATTTACGGGCCAAAAACAAAGGCGAAAATTGAAGCTTTATTGAAGTAATCAAAAAGGCCCTTTCTTATGTAAAGGGCCACATTTTTTCGCTTCATTAAGAGCACCATTTCTGCGTTGAATTAAAAAAGAAGGGGCCAGTTGTGGCGCCCTCCAAAAGTATTTATATTTATTCTAATCCTGAGTATGGATTTTCAACGTTTCCTTCTAATTCCTCAATAGTTTCCTCTATAAGCTCTCTAACTTCTTCACTAGGGTTTTCTTTAATCATTTCCTGTAATGCTTTAAAGCTTTCTGGAAGTCCCAAATAAGCTATTATTGATGTAGCATTGTCTATTAGATCATAAGAATTTACATCCAAGATATTTTTTATTAAAGTATCTATTTTATGTTTAATTTTGTCGTCCAGAATTTTATAAGTATGCCACTGTCTTTCTGAAAGTTGGTAAATTGCTTCTAATAATTCAATATAATTGACATTATCTTTTGCACTTTCATAAATATCAACAATCTGATTGAAATACTTCTCTAATGTATCTTTAGATAAAGAATCGGGTAATTCATCAAACTTAGAAAAATCCATGTTCGTTTCACTCTCCTACAACTGGAATGTGTGTTATGTTACTAGGTTTTTTGTGGAGTTTACCATCTTGTCCTAGAAGTTTTTTTTGTATTTTTATTTGGGCAGTCCACATATTTCCGGAATTACTGTCCGGAAATTTCTCTTTTGCGTTTAAATCCGGTGAATGCCACTTTACCTCTACTTTTTTTCCGTCAATTTCAAAGTTGTATTTGTATCCTTTTTTTATAGTTTCACTTGCTTTAAAATTGTTTGGTGTACCCTTTGGTATCATGGATTCTAAATCATTAGCGGAAATTTTTCCATTCTTGAGCTTGCTAGTCGCAAAACTCAGATCAAAATCTTTAACTTTGTCTTTTCCCTCAGAAGATTTTTTTGGCGTTTCCTTTGCTGATTTAGAAGGATTTTGCTCAACTTTTCCAACATTCTTAGCTGCTTCCGATCCTTTATCTACCTTCGCAACTTTCTTTCCCGCTTCTTCACCTTTAAATAACTTGAAGCCGCGCTTTCCGTACTTAAATG
>NZ_JASGCA010000035.1:0-15061 GCF_030449715.1 Bacillus sp. LB7 | reverse complement strand
CGTCGGAAAAATAGAACAAAATGGACAAAAATAGGTCGGATCATAGAAATCCGACCTATTTTGTCAACGGTCTGAAAGGCTCCATATCGGAGCCTTCTTTTTTATTTATCCTCTTGTCAGCTTTTCATATTGATTTCTTTCCGGTACAGGACATAAGAATAAATATAGGGCGCGAAAACCGTTGCCAAAATAACCGGAAGCATGATTTCTGGGCTGATCGATAACAATCCGTCCGCAATGATCAGCAGTCCTGCTAAAGTAAATACTTTCGCCGCAAATCTGTGGGTTTTTTTCCAGATTGAATCGCTGCTCAATGTCCAAGGGTTTTTGATCCCGAAAAAAAAGTTTGAGCGGACTCTCGGGAGGTAATTGCCTATGACAATGAGTAGAGCGCCTACTAGAACCGGTACAATGCTGCCCGCCGGCAGATCATACCCGAGCCCTGTCATGATAACAAGCACGTTGATCAGGGAAAATAGAATCAGCATGGCATTGATGAGAAGGTAATAAGTCTTCGAAAAAAGCTGATAGTTTTTTCTGCGCGGATCGATTTTTGGCGTTAAGAACATTAAGATATACATAAAAACGAGCAGCCCAATCATGGCAAGCATCGCTTCCATTTTTGAAGTATACCTGTCGACTTCTCCTGAAAATGACCAATGGATTGGAACTTGAGTTGAAATATGCGGATAAGCGATTGCCCACATGATTAGATTGACGGCAATTACTGCGAGTGAAAAGATGTGTTTGCTCATTTGGCATCCCCTTTATCTTTGCCGGCTTGCTCAGTAAAACTGAAAGCCCAGCCGATGATTTCTTGAAACATTGTGGTGTTCAGCGAGTAAATGATGTATTGGCCTTTTTTTTCATCTTGAATTAATTCAGCCTGTTTTAAAATTTTTAAATGCTGAGATATACTTGGTTTAGACATTTGAAACTGGTCGGAAATTTCACCGGCGGTCATGTCCCGATCCTTCAGCAGATTTAAAATTTTTCTTCTCGTCGGGTCGGCTAGAGCTTTAAAGGTTTGATTCATATTCAGCATCCTTGAAATTAAGTATTTAGCTATTTAACTAAATACTAAAATAAAAGAGGGATTTAGTCAAGATCCGTTTAAAAAATCCGCCATCTCCGGCGGATTTTTCAATAGCTGATATTAAACTTGTGGAATCCGTCAATCTCTTTTGTTTCTTCGACATTCACGTCCGTTACTTTTGAGAAGGGACTTCCTTTTTGAATCGCTTTTAAAAATTGCTTCAGGCTTTCCTCGGGTCCTTCGGCGCGGATTTCAACTGTGCCGTTGTCGCGGTTCCGGACCCAGCCGGTCAATTTGTGCTTATCTGCTTCCATTTGAACAAAATAGCGAAATCCCACGCCCTGAACGCGTCCGTCTACAATGATTCTGTATTGAAGCATCGAGAACACTCCTTTTCTTTTATGCTACCATATTTCTCATTTTGAAATCATGGGATAGACATGCTTCGGATAAATCGTTAAAATATGAAAATAAAGGAAGGACGTGAGGTTTTGGAACTTCAGGAGTATGAAATTTTATCTATTCATGTAGGCCGTCCGCGTACATACGAATTCGACGGAAAACAGGTGGAAACGGCAATCGTGAAGGAGCCTGTCGGCGGACCCGTATATTTGAGCCGTACGAATTTTGAAGGAGACGGGCAGGCGGATCTGATTCACCACGGAGGAGAGGATAAAGCGGTTTGCGTCTATCCGGCGGATCACTACATGTATTGGGAAAGCGTTTTGAAGCGGAAGCTGCCGGAGGCGGCATTTGGAGAAAACGTGACGGTTAAAGGGCTTACCGAAAAAGATGTATGCATCGGTGATATCTTCAAGCTGGGGGAGGCTCTTGTTCAAGTCAGCCAGCCGCGCCAGCCTTGTTTCAAGCTTGCCAAACGGCTGAATCAAAAAGATATGGTGTTAAAGGTGAGGGACACCGGGTTCAGCGGATTTTATTTCAGGGTTCTCGAAGAAGGTATCGTTGCGCCCGATTCCGGGCTGCAGCTCGTTTCAAGAGATGCGCATGAAGCCACAGTTTCGTACGCCAATCATTTGATGTATCATGACAGAGGCAATCACCCCGCCATTCGGAAGATCCTTGAGGTTGAAGCGCTGTCGGAAAGCTGGAGAAGCTCATTTTTAAAGCAGTTGAGCGCATAAAAACAAGCCGTGTCCGAAGAGGAGCACGGCTTTAACATGTTTATTTTTTGGCGCTTTCAAGCAGGTTGGCCAAAAAGTGTTTTTTATAGCTTTGAAGCTTTCTTCCTTCATACTTCGTCATTCCCAGCTTTTTCAGTTCTTCTACATACCAGCCTTTGCTTCCGTAATGCATGGCAGAAAACTCCCTTCTATAATTCGATGCAATTGGCATTCTAACATCTATAGAAAAACGCTGAAAAGGGATAGGCGGCAATTTTTAAAAACTGAGTCTTTCGTCGTGGTTTGGAAGTTTGAGGGCAGGCTTCAGCCGTGTGTCAAACTGGTGACGATCATCACAATGATCGAGATGCTGAGGACGATTCCGATATATTTTAAAAAGCCGTTCTTTTTTTTATGAGCATATACGATTAACAGGATGCTCTCGATGAAAAAGATCAGCCCGATGATGGCAAACAGCATTGCGGTAAAGCTCCTTTCGGCACAGTTTGTCTTTTATTTTAGCATAAAAGCCCGGACTTCTATGAGCCGGGCTTTTTCACGTAATCAGTCAAGCTGTGTTAAAATGATCGGTTCGTTTTTCGTGATGACGATCGTATGCTCGATTTGCGCCACAAAGCTGCCGTCAGGCGTTTTGAATGTCCAGCCGTCTCCGGCTTCGATGGTATGCTCGGCTCTTGTGGAAACAAACGGTTCAAGGGCAATGACCGTTCCGTTTTTAAAGAGCGCATTATCAAACGGGTCATAGTAATTTAAGATATGGTTGGGCGCTTCATGGAGGTTCTTTCCAATCCCGTGGCCCGTCAGGTTTTTAATGACGGTGAACCCGTTTGCTTTTGCTTCATTGTATACGGCTCTGCCAATTTGGTTTTGTTTCTTGCCGGCGCGCGCCTGCAAAAGCCCTTTTTGAAAAGCGCTTTCTGCAGTTTGGCAAAGCTTATGGAGCGTTTCATCGCCTTTTCCGAGGACAAAAGAAATGCCCGTATCAGAATAGTAGCCGCCAAATTCAGCGGAGATGTCGATGTTGATCAAATCCCCTTCTTTTAAAATTCTGGATTCGCTTGGGATGCCGTGGGCGACTTCGTCGTTGACACTGATGCACGTCGTGCCCGGGAAATCGTATTCTTTTTCCGGAGCCGATGCGGCGCCATGAGCTTCAAGCACTTCTTTACCGATGAAGTCCAGCTCTTTTGTGCTCATGCCGGGTGCTGCTTTTGCCTTCATTTCCTCCCTGGCTAAAGCGACGATTCTGCCGATTTTCTTGAGCCCTTCCAGCTCTTGGTCATTTGTTACAATCACAATTCATTCCCGCTTTCTTTTTTTATATTCTATTTCAAGCTTACCATATCTGCTCGCGAAAAAGGAACAGCGCGGCTTCAAGACAAAAAAAGCACCCGCATATTTAGAAGCGGGTGCTGTCTGTTTATTGTCCGGAATCTGATTTCGTTGTTTGCGCCGCATCAGATTCTGGTGTTTTCGGATTGTGGTTGGTGTAGTCGTAGTCGCTCGGGTTGATCGCTTTAAAGCCTTTCGGTTTATAGAAGCGCAGCAAATCTCCGTCGACGATTTTATCCGACATTTCGAGTTCTTTTTTCACGGACTCATCGATGTTCGGATCGATGTCTTTTTCGTTCAGAAGCTCTCCTGTTTTCGTGTCGTAGTAGTTTCCGTTCGTTTTCGTATATTCCGGAGAAACGAAATCGCCGTTGCGGAACGGAATAACTTCACGGTGTTCCGGTGACAGAAGGTCTGAACCGCTCATCAGGTAATCTTTCGTATTAACGCCCATCAAATGAAGCAGGGTAGGGGCTACATCGACTTCACCGCCGTATTTATTGGATTTGATTCCCTTGACCCCAGGCGCGTGGATGAACAGCGGAACCCTTTGCAATTGGGCGTTTTCATATGGTGTGATGTCTTTGCCCAATACTTTGGCCATCGCTTTGTTGTGATTTTCCGAAATACCGTAGTGGTCTCCGTACATGACGACAATCGTATTATCATACAGTCCGGATTTTTTCAGATCGTTGAAAAATTGTTCAATGGCCTGATCCATGTAGTTGGCCGACTGGAAATAATGGTCAACGACGCTGTCGCCGGTATCGCCGGCAGGGAAGTCTGTATCGCCTTCATCCATCTCGAACGGAAAATGGTTCGAAAGGGTGATAAACTTCGTATAGAACGGCTGTTTCAGGCTTTTCAACAGCGGCATTGATTCTTCAAAGAACGGTTTATCTTTCAACCCGTAGTTTTTCGTTTTATCTTCGCTCATATCGTAATACGTAGCGTCAAAGAATTTGTCATACCCGATGGCTTTATACATTTCATTGCGGTTCCAGAACGTTTTGTAGTTGCCGTGGAACGCCGCTGATGTATAGCCTTGAGACTTCAAAATGGCCGGAGCCGACTGCAGCGTGTTTTGCGCTTTATTAATGAACACTGATCCTTGTGATAAAGGATACAGCGAGTTGTCCATCATAAATTCCGCGTCGGACGTTTTACCTTGTCCTGTTTGGTGGAAAAAGTTATCAAAATAAAACGTTTCATTGTCGTGCGCCAGTGAATTTAAGAACGGCGTGACTTCCTTGCCGTCGATCTTATAGTCGATCGCGAACGTCTGAAGTGATTCCAGTGAAATGTAAACCACGTTCATGCCTTTCGCTTTTCCGAAGTATTCGGCATTCGGCTTATCATGATTGGCTTTAATATAGTTTTCTACTTCCGTCACGTCGCTGGAGCTTGCCAGTGCGCGCTGGCTGTTTGACTTGATATTCTGCACCGCATCGTAGATTGTGAAATTGTAGGTTCCCAAATATTTCACAAGGTAATTGCGGTCAAAAGAACGGGTCAGAAGCTCCGGACGATCAATCTCGGCAACGGCCAGGTTGACGAGGAAGACGAGGATGCTTGTTCCCATCACAATTTTAAACGGGCGCTTCGTTGTTGTTTCAGAAGGTTTGTTATAGAAAACAGCCAGCCCGATTAAAATAAAGGTATCGATGAAATACAGAACATCAAGCGGGTGCATGAGTGAGAAGATGCTGTCCCCGAGCTGTCCCCCGTTTGTTTTTGCCTGCATGATCGTAGGCAGCGTGATAAAGTCGCTGAAAAATCTGTAGTATACGACGTTTGCATATAGCAAAAAAGACATTAAAAAATGAATCACTATAATCGCTGTCTGCTGTATTTTTTTCTTGAACAAGAGTCCCAATCCAAGAAAGAACAAGCTTGAGCTAATCGGATTCACAAAAAGCAAAATCTGTTGTACTGTGTTGGTTATTCCTAAATTAAATTCAATTACATACGCAGCATAAGTTTTCAGCCATAGCAATATGGCGGCTATCAGGAAGAAGGCAAGACCTCTTTCCTTAATAAATCTTTTCAATTGTTACACTCCTTTTTTCCGGATCAGTAAAAAACCATCGGAACGAAAGAAAAAACGAATGTATAAAATATACCATGAAATACCGATTTAGAAAAGCGGAAACCAACTTTGTGAAAAGAAGCGCAAAACCCCCGGTAAATCAGGGTTTTACAGCTTTCTAAAAAACATTTGGGAATATTTTACGCTTGTCTTGCATTGGCGGGAACGCATCTTTATGGCAGACTGTTGTTAGTATATGAACGAAGGGGAGGATGTAGACCATGGATTTTTCGAACATCGTTTCTGAAGACAAGATTAAGCGGGCTATTAAAGACGGCGAATTCGAAGGGCTTCCGGGAATGGGGAAACCTTTGAAAAAAGACGATGCCGCCCATGTTCCAGAGCATCTCCGCATGGCTTACAGGGTGATGAAAAACGCCGGAATGACGGGGGATGAAGGGGCTTTGAAGAAAGAGCTGATGACAATTGACGACTTAATCGCAAAGTGCGCGGACGAAGACGAGCGCGAGCGTTTAATTGAGAGACAAACAGAAACGCGGCTCAGGCTCGACAGGCTCGCCGACAAAAAAGGCATGTTTTCCAAGCCTGCCTCAGCGTTTTATAAAGAAAAAGTGTACCGGAGGATCGGCGGGAAATAAAAAATGCTGAAGCAGGTTTATTTCTCTCCTGTAGTGGTATTGACCCATAAACGAATAAAAGGGTGATAGGATGGAACGATTGTTGAACTGGGTTGAATACATATCAGATTGGCTCTGGGGGCCTCCGCTCACCATACTGCTGACAGGGACAGGAGTCTATTTAACAATCCTGCTGAAATTTTTTCAATTTCGCTATCCTCTCTATATCTTTAAGCAGACGATCGGAAGCGTCGGCAAAAAGCCGAAAGGAGAAGGGACGGTTACACCGCTGCAGGCTTTGACATCGGCTCTCAGCTCAACAGTCGGCGCCGCCAATATCGTCGGTGTGCCTGCGGCGATCATGTTCGGCGGTCCGGGAGCCGTGTTTTGGATGTGGCTGGTCGCGCTGTTTGCCATGGCGATCAAGTTTTCGGAAAGCGTCCTCGCCGTCCACTACAGAGAAAAAAACGAAGAAGGCGAATATGTCGGGGGGCCGATGTATTACATTACAAAAGGGCTCTCTATGAAATGGCTCGGCGTCTTTTTTTCGGTGGCGCTGATGATCGAGCTCGTTCCGAGCATCATGGTGCAGGGAAATTCGGTTTCCGCATCATTAGCTGAGACGTTCTCGTTCAATCGTTTATACACCGGAATCGGTATTGCTATTTTGATCGGTTTAGTGGTGCTCGGAGGGATTAAACGGATTGGAAAAGTGACAGAGCTCGCGGTTCCGCTTATGGCAGGGGCGTACATCGGGGCCGGTTTCCTGATTGTCGTCATGAACCTTTCTTCTGTACCCGCATTTTTCTCTCTCATCTTTTCGAATGCGTTTACATCTTCTTCGGCATTCGGCGGCTTTGCAGGTGCGGCAGTTGCCGAAACCGTTCGCTGGGGGTTTGCCCGGGGACTTTATTCCAACGAAGCCGGGATGGGGACGGCGCCGATCGCCCACGCGGCGGCGATGACCGACCACCCCGTGAGACAGGGATTCTGGGCGGTGATCGGCATCGTGGTCGATACGCTGCTGATATGCACGACCACAGCCTTCGTCGTGCTCGCATCAGGCGTCTGGACCGGTGAAAATGCGGCGAGCAATCCAGGGGCACTGGCGGCAGCTGCATTCCGCAGCTACTTCGGCCCTGTGGGCGGATACTTCGTCTCCGTCGCGCTCGTTTTCTTTGTTTTATCAACCATCACAGTGGTCATTTTTTACGGGGTAAAACAAGCTGAATTTCTGTTCGGACGGCTCGCGGGGCATATGATTAAATTCGTCTATCTGGCCGCCGTCATCATCGGGGCTGCCGGAGGAGCAAAGGCGATATGGGGATTCCTTGATCTTGCGCTCGTTTTCATTCTTCTTCCGAATATTTTGGCGGTGCTGCTTTTGAGCAGAAAAGTAAGGTCTTTATATGATGAGTTTTTTACATCAGAAAAGTATTATTTGAAAGACATCGGTCAGCAGGACGACGCTTATGAACGTGATGAAAAAGTGAACAATTTATGATCACAGCCGGTTGTTCCCGGCGCATAAATCGGAGGAAGCCTTGCTGTCCTTCGTTTTATGAAGGGAGCAGCTGGCTTTTTATATTTTTGAAAGCGCTATAAAAATATGTTGACTACTTGTATATACAGGAATACAATATAGGTATAACATGTATATACAAGTTATAAAAGGAGAAGGAGGGATTGGAATGACTGATTTACATCAATCAGCGCGACGGATTGTCGATGCTGTCGGCGGTGCAGACAACATTGCAGCGGTAACCCATTGTGTGACGCGGCTGCGATTTGCACTGCTCGATGAAAGCAAAGTCAATCAAGAGGTGCTGGAGCAAATAGATGTTGTCAAAGGATCGTTTTCAACGAACGGCCAATTTCAAGTGGTGATCGGCCAAGGAACGGTCAACAATGTATATGCGGAGCTGGTGAAGGCCACAGGAATCGACGAATCGTCAAAAGATGACGTCAAGAAAGCCTCAGAGAAAAATATGAATCCTTTACAGCGTGCTGTGAAAACGCTTGCAGATATTTTTATTCCAATATTGCCGGCGATTGTCACCGCCGGACTGCTGATGGGAATCAACAATATCCTAACGGCTCAAGACATTTTCTTCAGCGGAAAATCGATCGTTGAAGTCTATCCGCAATGGGCGGATCTCGCCAATATGATTAAATTGATTGCGGGCACGGCTTTCGCATTTCTCCCGGCATTAATAGGCTGGTCGGCCGTCAAGCGGTTTGGCGGAAATCCGCTGCTCGGCATTGTGCTGGGCGTCATGCTTGTGCACCCTGATTTGTTAAACGCATGGGGATACGGGGCTGCCGAGCAAAGCGGAGAGATTCCTGTCTGGAATTTATTCGGTCTGGAAGTGCAGAAGGTCGGCTATCAGGGGCAGGTGCTTCCCATTTTGCTCGCATCTTATTTGCTGGCAAAAATTGAGCGCTTTTTGACAAAGCGGACGCCTGAGAGCATTCAGCTCCTTGTCGTGGCACCGATTACGCTGCTTGTCACAGGTTTTGCTTCATTTATTGTCATTGGACCGATTACGTTTGCCATCGGAAATGTCTTAACATCAGGCCTTATTGCTGTCTTTGAACAATTCGCCGTACTGGGCGGACTGTTATATGGCGGACTTTACGCCGCTCTCGTCATTACCGGGATGCATCATACATTCCTTGCCGTTGACCTTCAGCTGATCGGATCAAAGCTCGGCGGAACATTTTTATGGCCGATGCTGGCGCTGTCCAATATCGCACAAGGTTCAGCCGCGCTTGCGATGATGTTTATTGTCAAAGATGAGAAGCAGAAAGGCCTGTCCCTGACATCCGGCATTTCAGCTTATCTCGGAATTACCGAACCGGCGCTGTTCGGTGTGAATCTCAGATACAGATTTCCGTTCGTGATCGCGATGATCAGCTCGGGGATTGCCGGAATGTTCATTTCCTCGCAAGGGGTTTTGGCAAGCTCGGTCGGCGTCGGCGGTGTACCCGGCATTTTCTCTATCATGAGCCAATACTGGGGAGCGTTTGCAATCGGGATGGCGATCGTGCTGATCGCGCCGTTCGCCGGAACATATCTCTATGCAAAATTAAAAATGAAATAAGAGAGGGAGAGGGGCGCGCATATTTGTCAGCCCTTTTCCCATTTCATAAAGAAGAAAACGGTGGTGTTGAAAAGTGGAAACGAAAGAAAATCCATGGTGGAAAAAAGCAGTCGTCTATCAGATTTATCCGAAAAGCTTTAAAGATACAACAGGAAACGGTGTCGGCGACATTCGCGGCATCATCGAAAAGCTCGACTACATCAAGGAGCTCGCCTGTGATGTCATTTGGCTGACGCCGATTTATCAATCGCCGCAAAACGACAACGGCTATGACATCAGCGACTATTACAACATTCATGAAGAATATGGAACAATGGCCGACTTTGAAGAGCTTCTAGAAGAGGCCCACAAGCGCGGCATAAAGGTGATCATGGATCTTGTCGTTAACCATACATCAACAGAGCACAAATGGTTTAAAGAAGCAGCGTCCGGAAAAGAAAACCCGTATCGTGACTTTTATATTTGGAAGGACATGAAGCCGGACGGTGCTCCGCCGACAAACTGGGAATCGAAGTTCGGCGGCTCGGCGTGGGAGTTTCATGAAGAGACCGGACAGTATTATCTCCATCTCTATGATGTCACACAGGCGGATTTGAATTGGGAGAACGATGAATTCAGAAAAAAAGTGTACGAGATGATGCATTTCTGGTTTGAAAAAGGAATCGACGGCTTCAGACTTGATGTCATCAATGTCATCTCAAAAGACCAGCGTTTCCCTGATGATGATCAAGGGGACGGGCGCAGATTTTATACGGACGGGCCGAGGGTTCACGAGTTTTTGAATGAAATGAACAGGGAGGTCTTTTCAAAATACGACAGCATGACGGTCGGGGAAATGTCATCGACCACAATCGCAGATTGCATCCGGTATACAAACCCCGAAAGCCGGGAGCTCGATATGGTGTTTAACTTTCACCATTTAAAGGCCGACTATCCAAACGGGGAAAAATGGGCGCTTGCGGATTTTGATTTTCTAAAGCTGAAGAAGATTCTTTCTGAATGGCAGACTGAAATGCATAAAGGGGGCGGGTGGAACGCATTGTTCTGGTGCAACCACGACCAGCCGCGGATCGTCTCACGCTACGGCGACGACGGAACATACCGCAAAAAGTCTGCGAAAATGCTGGCAACCGCGATTCATATGCTTCAGGGGACGCCATACATTTATCAGGGAGAAGAGCTCGGGATGACCAACCCGAAATTCGAGGACATCTCTCTTTACCGGGATGTCGAATCTCTCAATATGTACCGTCTGCTGAAAGAAGCAGGAAAGCCGGAAGCCGAAATCATCGAAATCCTGAAATCGAAGTCCCGTGATAATTCGCGGACGCCGGTGCAGTGGAACGGAGAAGAAAATGCTGGGTTTACGACGGGGACACCGTGGATTCCGGTGCCTGAAAACTACAAAGAAATCAACGCAGAAACAGCGCTCAGCGATCCTGATTCGATTTTCTACCATTATAAAAAGCTGAATGAGCTCCGCAAGGAATTCGATATCATCACAACCGGCGATTATCAGCTGATTCTGGAAGACGATCAAGCGCTCTATGCGTATTTGAGAAACGGAGCGGATGAAAAACTGCTGGTGATCAATAATTTTTATGGGAAAGAGACCGAGTTTCAGCTCCCTGATGATATTGATATTGAAGGCTATGATGCCAAGGTTCTCATTTCCAATGACACCGATCTTCCCGAGTCATTTACACGCTTTAAAGTGAAACCGTATCAATCGATTGTTTATCATCTCGCCAAACCATGCTAAACTAAGCGTGGTGGTAAAAAAATGAAGATCAACAAGTATATGATGATTTACAAACAAATTGCAGAACAAATCGATCAAAGCATACTGAATGCCGGAGATATCCTGCCGTCTGAAAACGACCTTGCCGAACAGCACGACACCTCGAGGGAAACCGTTCGGAAAGCGCTGAATGTGCTTGCCCAGAACGGATATATTCAAAAAATCAAAGGAAAGGGGTCAGTCGTGCTGCACAGGGAGAAAATGCAGTTCCCGGTTTCCGGTTTGGTCAGCTTTAAGGAGCTTTCAGAAACGCTTGGTAAAGAGACAAGCACGACGGTTCACGAGTTCGGCTTGACGCATCCGGATGCATATATTCAAAAGCAGCTTCGCACTTCCGGAGATGAAGAGGTATGGCGCGTCGTCAGATCGCGGAATATTAACGGAGAGCGTATCATCCTGGATAAAGACTATTTTATCCGCAAGCATGTGCCGCTCTTAACGAAAGAAATATGCGAGGACTCGATCTACCAATACCTTGAAGATGAATGCGGGCTCGTCATCAGCTATGCTCATAAGGAAATTGTTGTCGAGCCATGTACGGCTGAGGATCAAGAATATTTGGATTTGAACGGATACGAACACATTGTGGTCGTGAAAAATTTTGTTTTCCTTGATGATACGACCTTGTTTCAATATACGGAAAGCAGACACCGCCTGGATAAATTCCGGTTTGTCGATTTTGCAAGAAGAGAAAAGTAGCACGGTGCGCCTGACGGCGGCCGTGTTTTTTTATGCAGCCGTTTCTCATCACGTCCGCATTGAATATGCTACAGCAGGTGTAAATGAGAAATGGAGGATGTAAGCAATGATTCATGAAACCGTAAAGATCGGAAAGAACGTGGTATTGGGAGAGCATGCTGTCATTGAAGAAAATGTGGTCATCGGGGATAACGTAACAATCGGTCATCATGCCATTATTAAAAAGGATACTCAGATCGGCAGCGGGGTAAAAATCGGCGATTTGGCCGTCCTTGGCAAAGCGGCTTCTTCAAATAAAAAAATGGCCCGCCAGCCGAAGCAGACAGGAGCGCCTTTGCGGATAGAAGATGATGTCGTAGTCGGAGCGAGCGCTGTTATTTATCGGGACGTGCTGTTGGAACAAGGTGTTTTCGTGGGAGACATGGCGAGCATTCGCGAAAATGTCGCGATCGGAAGAGAAAGCATTATAGGACGCAACGCGATGGTTGAAAACAATACCAGAATTGGAAAGAGAGTCACGATTCAAACGGGCTGCTATATCACCGCTGATATGACGATCGAAGATGAAGTGTTTATCGGCCCTTGCTGTTCCACATCAAATGATAAATATATGGGAATGGGAAACTACCCGTATCAAGGTCCAACTATTAAAAGAGGAGCGAAAATCGGGAACAACGCAACATTGCTGCCGGCGGTCATCATCGGGGAGCATGCGGTCATCGGAGCGGGCGCCGTCATCACAAAAGATGTTCCCGCAGGCAAAACGGCTGTGGGCAATCCAGGCCGGTTGCTGAAATGACGGTTTTTCAATCTTAGCCGTGTTAAATAATGTGACTGATGGCGGAACAGCCACTTCATATATTGCTCAATTTGTTCCGGCAAAAGGGGGTGAAGGGAAAGAGTTTATAGAAACGGAACTTTATTTCAAATCAGAATATTCAATAGAAGTCTCGCAGCGGATGGTACACAAAGATTTCCATTGGCTAGTTGATACAGCTCCGCAGCAGCATTCAATAAAGATTTAAATCTATTCGGTTCCCTTTAAGGGAAGGGGAAAGCTAAATGGAGCTTTCCCCTTTTGAAGTTTCATATTAAGTAAAAGGACGTTGTTGTTAAAATTAATTTATTTTGCTTCTCTCGGATTTAGCTGCTATAAATGTGTTTTAATCATATGGAAAATAACGTGACCGAGCTTAGCAAGGAGACATAGTATATGTTAGCTTCATTCTCGAAAAGGGAATTGAAGCTAATCTAATGAAAGGGAGGTAAAATCCTAGATGTCGATCCAAAATTTGGTTGAAAACGGCAGCTTTGAAAACGGGGCACTTCCACCCTGGGTAGGCCAAAATGCAACCGTCACAACTCAATTTTCTCATTCAGGTTTTTGGTCGGCAAGATTACTGGGCGGGGCTGTTACTTCGTTTATTGCACAATTTGTTCCAGTAGATGCAGGAGAAGGTTTGGAGTTTTTAGTTTCTCTTGCTAAAGAAGGTTTTCCTGCTCCATCGCCTCAGGTTCAAATTCAAGTGTCTTATTTTGACAGTTCATTTAATTTTCTAGGCCAAGGTCTCTTTTTAAATATCCCGTTTAACAGACTACCAATTGTTGAAAATAATACATGGCTTGAAGTCTATCAAACGACGACCCCAGCTCCAGCTGGCTCTACTATGGCTTTCATTTTGATTAATACTTTGCCGCAGGCAGGTACAGCGAATGTCATTGTAGATGATGTAGCACTATTAGATGTAGAAGGCGGAGGAACAGGTCCAACCGGCCCAACCGGCCCGACAGGCCCAACAGGTCCAACCGGCCCAACCGGCCCGACAGGCCCAACAGGTCCAACCGGAGCAACAGGTCCGACGGGAGCAACCGGCCCAACCGGAGCAACGGGAGCAACCGGCGCAACAGGAGCAACCGGCGCAACGGGAGCGACAGGTCCGACGGGAGCAACCGGCCCAACCGGAGCAACGGGAGCAACCGGCCCAACGGGAGCAACCGGCCCGACCGGAGCAACTGGCCCGACAGGTCCAACAGGAGCAACCGGAGCAACAGGTCCAACCGGCCCGACCGGAGCGACAGGTCCAACGGGAGCAACCGGAGCAACAGGTCCGACTGGAGCAACAGGCGCAACTGGAGCGACGGGAGCAACCGGTCCAACAGGTCCGACGGGAGCAACCGGTCCGACGGGAGCAACTGGAGCGACAGGTGCAACAGGAGCAACAGGAGCAACAGGAGCAACAGGAGCAACAGGAGCGACAGGCGCAACAGGAGCAACCGGCGCAACGGGAGCGACGGGAGCAACCGGCCCGACAGGAGCAACAGGCCCAACAGGTCCAACCGGCGCAACAGGAGCAACCGGCCCGACGGGAGCAACCGGTCCGACGGGAGCAACAGGCGCAACTGGAGCGACAGGTCCAACAGGCCCAACAGGTCCAACCAGCCCGACAGGTCCAACAGGTGCAACAGGCCCAACAGGCGCGACGGGAGCAACCGGTCCAACAGGTCCGACGGGAGCAACCGGTCCAACAGGTCCGACGGGAGCAACAGGAGCGACAGGTGCAACAGGAGCAACAGGAGCGACAGGCGCAACAGGAGCAACCGGCGCAACGGGAGCGACAGGTTCGACGGGAGCAACCGGCCCAACAGGTCCGACGGGAGCAACCGGAGCAACAGGCGCAACTGGAGCGACGGGAGCAACCGGCCCAACCGGAGCGACAGGTCCGACGGGAGCAACAGGAGCAACCGGCCCGACCGGAGCAACCGGCCCGACAGGTCCAACCGGAGCGACAGGCGCAACAGGAGCAACCGGCCCGACAGGTCCAACCGGAGCGACAGGTCCAACCGGAGCGACAGGTCCAACGGGAGCAACGGGAGCGACAGGCGCAACAGGCCCAACCGGCCCGACAGGTCCAACGGGAGCAACAGGCGTAACTGGAGCGACGGGAGCAACCGGCCCGACCGGAGCAACCGGCCCGACAGGTCCAACCGGAGCGACAGGTGCAACAGGAGCAACGGGAGCGACAGGCGCAACAGGTCCGACGGGAGCAACAGGAGCAACAGGAGCAACGGGAGCGACAGGCGCAACAGGAGCAACCGGCCCGACAGGTCCAACCGGAGCGACAGGTCCAACGGGAGCAACCGGCGCAACAGGAGCAACCGGCCCAACCGGCCCGACAGGTCCAACGGGAGCAACCGGCGCAACAGGAGCAACCGGCCCGACCGGAGCAACCGGCCCGACAGGTCCAACCGGAGCGACAGGTGCAACAGGAGCAACGGGAGC
>NZ_JASGCA010000034.1:0-20185 GCF_030449715.1 Bacillus sp. LB7 | reverse complement strand
CCGAACACGGAAGTTAAGCTCTTCAGCGCCGATGGTAGTTGGGGGCTTCCCCCTGTGAGAGTAGGACGCCGCCAAGCACTTAAAAAAGACCAGCTTATATAAGCTGGTCTTTTTTGTTGTTTTCTTTTTTTTGAAGAAGCAGTTCAGCGACATAATAGGGGAACTTTGACTCGACTATATGTAAAAACTGCTGGATGATGACATAATCATCGCTAGCACTTTGAAGAAGAAGGTCATACCACCATTCAGTTTCATACCTGGCAATCATGCTTAAATTGTATGCAACCAAGTAATGCGCCAATATTTCCGGTAGCTTTAAAAATTGATCCCGTTCAGCAGGGAAATAATATTCGTCTTGCTCCAAATCATAGAGCAAAGTGGTCGAAGTGCTGGGGCGGCATTCTTTATGAGCGGCAGAAAAAACGATTCCCTCGTTTTCCTCGCGGCAGAAAGACCAGTTTAAATGGTATTCGATATGTTCGATGAAACGCTTTGATGACATATTGTAAGCATTGGGTGTCTCGCCAGGCAGCCGAATAAGCCGGTCTTCGACGGCTGCTTTTACAATTGCATTTGGTTTTCTTTGAAATGCCAGCACTTTATTGATCTCCGGAATTTTTGCCAAAAGCTGCTTCATATTGAATCGTTCATCTTCCAATCCGGATAATTGGAAAAGGGATCTGATGACGTGCATACATAAGCCGTTCCTTTGGATTTTCACTTCGTCTTCATAAAAGCGGTAATTTTGTTTTTTTCGTTTTCTTGTGGTCACGCCATGAGCAAGCACTGAAGTATGGCTCGGATAGGAAGGATCTGTCGTTAACAGGCAGGCTTTCAATAGCTGTGCCATGCCGTAAAATAATAAAATTGGTTTGATTTCCATCGTAGCGATTTTGGCTTGCTTGTAAAAAGCTTCTGCATGCTTAAGAAAGAAAATAAACCGCTCTCCGTTTTTATAAGAATTTTTTTTCGCATCTTCCATTCCTTGATTTTTATATACCATTTCAAGAAAATGCTGGGCTGTTTCGACCGAGTAAAACAGCTTTAAATCCTTCCATCCTTTATCTTGCATATACTCCACTTCCCTTATGGTTATTTTCTAAAAATTACAACTGTTTCCCGCTTTCTTGACAGTGGGTATTCAAGTTGATAATCTACATATAATATTTTGCCGAAAAGAGGGGGATTTACTAATGTGGGAAAGCAAATTTTCGAAAGAAGGCTTAACATTTGATGATGTATTGCTCGTTCCGGCTAAATCGGAGGTACTTCCGCGCGACGTGGATTTATCCGTTGAGCTTACACCGTCTCTTAAGTTGAATGTTCCAATTATTAGTGCAGGCATGGATACAGTGACAGAAGCTCAAATGGCCATCGCGATGGCACGGCAGGGCGGACTGGGCATTATCCACAAAAACATGTCGATTGAACAGCAGGCTGAGCAGGTTGACAAAGTCAAACGTTCAGAGCGGGGCGTCATTACAAATCCGTTTTTCCTGACGCCAGAGCACCAAGTTTTTGATGCGGAGCATTTGATGGGCAAATACAGAATTTCCGGTGTTCCGATTGTTGATAATGAAGAGGATCAGAAGCTGGTTGGAATCATTACAAACCGTGATCTGCGATTTATTTCTGATTACTCCATGAAAATCAGCGATGTTATGACAAAAGAAGAGCTTGTTACGGCTTCTGTTGGTACAACCCTGGATGAAGCAGAAAAAATTCTTCAAAAATACAAGATCGAAAAACTCCCTCTTTTAGATGATCAAGGTGTTTTAAAAGGGCTAATTACGATTAAAGACATTGAAAAAGTAATCGAATTCCCGAATTCAGCGAAAGATGTTCACGGCCGCCTATTGGTTGGAGCAGCGGTTGGTGTAACAGGCGACACAATGACACGCGTCAGAAAGCTAGTGGAAGCCAATGTCGATGTGATCGTCGTTGATACCGCGCACGGCCATTCACAAGGTGTATTGGATACCGTTAAGAAAATCCGCGACACTTATCCTGAATTAAATATCATTGCCGGCAACGTCGCAACTGCCGAAGGAACAAAAGCGCTTATCGAAGCGGGAGCAAATGTAGTTAAAGTCGGTATCGGACCGGGTTCTATTTGTACAACCCGCGTCGTGGCCGGTGTCGGTGTTCCGCAAGTGACAGCGATTTACGATTGTGCGACTGAAGCAAGAAAACACGGTGCTGCGATTATTGCAGACGGCGGCATCAAGTTTTCCGGAGATATTGTCAAAGCCTTGGCTGCCGGCGGACATGCCGTCATGCTTGGAAGCCTTCTTGCCGGAACATCTGAAAGCCCAGGCGAGACTGAAATCTACCAAGGCAGACGCTTTAAAGTTTACCGCGGTATGGGTTCTGTGGCTGCAATGGAAAAAGGAAGCAAAGACCGCTACTTCCAAGAGGAAAACAAAAAATTCGTTCCGGAAGGCATTGAAGGCCGTACGCCTTATAAAGGTCCGGTTGCTGACACAGTTTATCAGCTTGTCGGCGGTTTGAAATCCGGCATGGGCTACTGCGGAACAAAAGATTTGCACGCATTGAGGGAAGATGCGCAGTTCATCCGCATGACAGGCGCAGGCCTGCGGGAAAGCCATCCTCACGATGTACAAATTACCAAAGAATCGCCTAACTATACCATTTCCTAATCAAATATGACAAAAATTAAACCGTAGACAGAGTGATACTCTGTCTATTTTTTTTTGCTTCCTTATGATAAAATTTATAATGTTGTGTTTGAAAAATGTCTTAAAAGGCTTTGATATAGATTATTAGTCTGATGAAAAGCGGAGGTATCACGATTTGAAAAGCAAGAGAATAAAGCAGCTGATCATGTTGATCGTTGCTTTTGCCGTGACTGTAGGTGCATTTTCTCCTATGTCGACAGCAAAAGCCGTAAATGATCCAATTCATGTAGACGCGAAAGCAGCAATCCTGGTGGAAGCTTCATCGGGGAAAATTTTGTACAGCAAAAATGCCGATCAGCGTCTTCCTGTTGCCAGCATGGCCAAAATGATGACGGAGTATCTTCTGTTGGAAGCGATTCACGAAGGCAAAGTGAAATGGGATCAGAAATACACGCCTGACGATTATGTATACGAGATTTCCCAAGATCGTTCATTATCGAATGTTCCTCTTCGTAAAGACGGATCATACACTGTAAAAGAGCTTTATCAGGCGACTGCAATTTACTCTGCAAACGCAGCGGCTATTGCACTTTCTGAAATCGTTGCCGGTTCTGAATCAAAGTTTGTAGAGTTAATGAATAAAAAAGCCAAAGAACTTGGAATGAAAGATTTCAAATTTGTGAATGCTACAGGTTTGGAAAACAAGGATCTTCACGGCAAACATCCGAGCGGAACAAATGCCAATGAAGAAAATGAAGTGTCTGCGAGAGACATGGCGCTCCTAGCCGATCATTTAGTAAGCGATTATCCTGAAATTCTCGATACGGCGAGCATTGCCAAAACGAAGTTCAGAAAAGGCACAGACGATGAAATGGATATGCCGAACTGGAATTTTATGCTGAAAGGCCTAGTTCAGCAATATAAAGGTGTGGACGGGCTGAAAACCGGCTCAACGGACTCTGCCGGATCATGCTTTACGGCTACTGCCGAAAGAAACGGCATGAGAGTGATTTCCGTCGTTATGAATGCGAAAGGCGACCTTCATACGGGACGATTTAAAGAAACGAAAAAAATGCTTGATTATGCATTTGATAACTTCACCATGAAAGAGTTTTACGCAAAAGGCGCACAAGTGAAAGGCAACGAAACGGTCACAGTCGACAAAGGGAAAGAAACTGAAGTCGGCATCGTCACGGAAAAAGCCTTTTCAATGCCTGTGAAGAACGGTGAAGAAAAGAATTACAAGGCGAAAGTGACGCTGAACAAAGACGAGCTGACCGCACCTGTTAAAAAAGGCGAGAAAGTCGGTACCTTGACGGCCTCCTATAAAGGAGAAGAAAAGGACTACGGATTTCTCGGCAGCGATGTATCAGGTGTAAACCTCGTGACAAAAGAAGAAGATGAGAAAGCAAACTGGTTTATTTTAACGATGAGAAGCATCGGCGGCTTTTTTGCCGGTATTTGGAACAGCATTGTTGAAATGGTAACCGGCTGGTTTTAATCAATAAAGGGCTCTATCTGATAGGGCTCTTTATTGTCATATTCAGATAGAATTACCATTTACAATCCTAACGATTTGTTATTAAAATAGAAATAATCTTCGTGTTTTTCATATGATTTTGTGGAATTATAGGATACAATAGGATTAAATCTGACAATTCAATCTATGATTAGGGGGATCCTTGAAATGGCTCAAACAGGTACTGATCGCGTAAAACGCGGTATGGCAGAAATGCAGAAAGGCGGCGTCATTATGGACGTTGTCAATGCCGAACAAGCAAAGATCGCAGAAGAAGCAGGAGCCGTCGCAGTCATGGCGCTGGAGCGCGTTCCGGCTGATATCCGTGCGGCAGGCGGAGTTGCCCGCATGGCAGATCCGACAATTGTCGAAGAAGTGATGAACGCTGTTTCAATCCCGGTTATGGCGAAAGCGCGCATCGGGCATATCGTTGAAGCGCGTGTTCTTGAAGCGCTCGGCGTTGACTATATTGATGAAAGTGAAGTTTTGACTCCTGCGGATGAAGAATTTCATTTAAATAAAAACGAATTTACCGTTCCATTTGTATGCGGATGCCGCGACCTCGGAGAAGCGACGCGCCGGATCGCTGAAGGAGCTTCAATGCTTCGTACGAAAGGCGAACCTGGCACGGGCAATATTGTGGAAGCTGTCCGCCATATGAGAAAGGTGAATGCTCAAGTGCGTAAAGTAGTCGGCATGAGCGATGACGAACTGATGACAGAAGCGAAAAATCTCGGCGCTCCGTATGAGCTGCTGAAGGAAATTAAAGCCGAAGGACGACTTCCTGTTGTAAACTTTGCTGCCGGCGGTGTGGCAACACCTGCTGATGCTGCTTTAATGATGCAGCTTGGCGCTGACGGTGTATTCGTAGGGTCCGGTATTTTCAAATCCGACAACCCTGCTAAATTCGCGAAAGCAATCGTTGAAGCGACGACGCATTACACGGATTACAAACTGATTGCCGAGCTTTCAAAAGAGCTTGGAACTGCGATGAAAGGGATTGAAATCTCAAATCTGCTGCCAGAACAGCGTATGCAAGAGCGCGGCTGGTAAACACGAAGGAGACGGATTGACATGCTGACAATTGGTGTACTTGGACTTCAGGGAGCAGTAAGAGAACATATTCGCTCAATTGAAGCATGCGGAGCAGCCGGAAAAGTCATTAAGTGGCCGGAAGAGTTAAAGGAAATCGACGGTTTGATTTTGCCGGGAGGAGAAAGCACGACGATGAGGCGCCTCATTGATACGTATCAGTTTATGAAGCCTCTTCAGGAATTTGCCGCATCCGGAAAGCCGGTATTTGGAACTTGTGCTGGGCTGATTATCCTGGCGAAGAATATCTCAGGAGCTAACGATGCCCATCTTGGGGTTCTGGATGTAACGGTCGAACGGAATTCCTTTGGAAGACAAGTGGACAGCTTTGAAGCGGACTTAACCGTTAAAGGGCTTGACGAACCGTTTACAGGCGTATTTATCCGCGCTCCGCACATTTTGGAAGCGGGCGCAGATGTGGAAGTGCTTTCGGAGCACAACGGTAGAATCGTCGCTGCCAAACAAGGAAATCTGCTTGGCTGTTCTTTCCACCCTGAGCTGACGGATGACCACAGAATGACGAAATTATTTGTCGAGATGGCGGAAAAGCATAAACAGGAAGCCGGCGTATAAAACGGTTGAAAGCTGTTAAAACTTGTAGTACATTTATAAGACAATATAGATCGAAAAGCGTTGATAGGAAGCAGTAGGAAGCCTCTCTTTCCAAGAGAGCCGATGGTTGGTGCGAATCGGTGAAAGATGCTGTCTGAATCCATCCTTGAGCGAAATGCTGAACAGTCAAAGTAGGCATTTACGGGAGAACCGTTATCAAAACGAAGCGGAAAACAGGAGGAAGATGCCTGTTTTCAATCAGGGTGGCAACGCGAGAGCTCTCGTCCCTTATATTTAGGGGACGAGGGCTCTTTTTTTCGGTCAAATCAGTATAAAAGGAGCGAGGCAGATGCTTGATATCAAACTGCTGCGGGCAAATTTGGAGGAAATCAAACAAAAGCTTGCCCACAGGGGAGAAGATTTATCAGATTTTGATCAATTTGAGGAATTGGATACAAAGAGAAGAGAATTGATCGTCAAAGTGGAAGAGCTGAAAGGAAAGCGCAATGAGGTATCTCAGCAGGTTGCCGCTTTAAAGCGGGAGAAAAAAGATGCTGACCACCTGATTAAAGAAATGCGCGAGGTCGGTGAAGACATTAAAAAGCTTGATGAAGAGCTGAGAACGGTCGAATCTTCACTTGATAAAATCATGCTGTCTATCCCGAACATCCCCCATGAGTCTGTTCCGGTCGGTGAGACTGAAGACGACAACGTGGAAGTTCGCAAATGGGGCGAACTCCCCGGATTCTCATTTGAGCCGAAGCCTCATTGGGATATTGCCGATCAATTGGATATTCTCGATTTTGAGCGGGCCGGCAAGGTTACGGGCAGCCGTTTCGTTTTCTATAAAGGGCTCGGCGCCAGACTTGAACGGGCATTGTATAACTTTATGCTTGATCTTCACGTAGACGAGTACGGCTATACAGAAGTCATCCCGCCGTACATGGTGAACCGCGCAAGCATGACAGGCACCGGACAGCTGCCGAAATTTGAGGAAGATGCCTTTAAAATCAGGGAAGAAGATTATTTCTTGATTCCGACGGCGGAAGTGCCGATTACGAACCTGCATCGCGATGAAATTTTGTCAGCTGACGAGCTGCCGATCAATTATGCGGCGTTCAGTGCGTGCTTCCGTTCAGAAGCAGGCTCAGCCGGCCGTGATACACGCGGTTTGATCCGCCAGCACCAATTTAACAAAGTTGAACTGGTGAAATTTGTAAAGCCTGAGGATTCATATGAAGAGCTTGAAAAGCTGACAAATCAAGCGGAGAAAGTTCTTCAGCTGCTTGAGCTTCCTTATCGCGTGATGAGCATGTGTACGGGCGATCTAGGATTTACGGCCGCGAAAAAATACGATATCGAAGTATGGATTCCAAGCCAAAACACATATCGTGAAATTTCATCTTGCAGTAACTTTGAAGCTTTCCAGGCCAGACGGGCGAATATCAGATTCAGAAGGGAAGCAAAAGGCAAGCCTGAGCATGTCCATACGTTGAACGGCTCCGGTTTGGCAGTCGGCAGAACGGTTGCCGCATTATTGGAAAATTACCAGCAGGAGGACGGGAGCGTCATCATTCCTAAAGCGCTTCGTCCATACATGGGGAACAGAGACGTTATTCAACCATAAAAAAGAGCGCGCCAAGAGGCGCGCTTTTTTTATGCGAGAGACCAGACGGCAGCTACATTTCGGGCACAGCGCGTAAGATTGGAACTTCCATCGGCAAGGGCGTTCTCCAAGGAGCTAATCCCGGGCACGATCGAAAAGAGAGCGGAAATGCCGATATCATAAACAAGCTCGCTGCCTTCACCAAGCGATCCGGCAAATGCAATAACGGGAATATTCTCGCTGCGGGCGCGTTTTGCGACGCCAGCCGGCGTTTTTCCGCTAACCGTTTGGCCGTCTATTTTTCCCTCGCCTGTAATTACAAGATCGGCTCCTTTAATACGTTCGGAAAAAGACAAAGTATCTAAAACAATGTCAACTCCGCTTTTTAATTCCGCTTTTAAAAAGGCGCACAGGCCCGCTCCCAATCCTCCGGCCGCTCCTGCTCCCGGGATTGAATCGATTTCGCACCCCAGCTCTGCTTTGACAGCTGCAGCATAATGTTTTAAGTTTTGATCCAAGAGGGCAGTCATTTCACTGTTCGCCCCTTTTTGCGGCCCAAACACGGCGGAGGCTCCGCGAGGTCCCGTAAGAGGATTATCGACATCACAGGCGGCTTCAAAGTGGATATGCTTTAATTGAGGATTGAGGCCGCTCACATCGATCTTGGCAATCTCAACTAATGCACCGCCCCCATTTTCAATCTCTTCTCCATCGCGGTTTAGAAACTTCACGCCCAGTGCTGCAGCCATTCCCGCTCCGCCGTCATTTGTCGCGCTTCCGCCGAGTCCGATGATGATGTTGGACACTCCTTTTTCCGCAGCATCGAGAATCAGTTCTCCGGTTCCTCTCGTTGTCGTTAACAGGGGATTCCGCTGTTCAGGGGGCACGAGGTGAAGGCCTGACGCTTCAGCCATTTCGATGACAGCTGTTTTTCCGTCGCCAAGCAGGCCGTAAGCCGCCTTTACCGGCTTCCCGAGAGGGCCTGTGACCGTTTGCTGCACGATGTCTCCTCCGGTGGCGTCAACGAGAGCTTGAACGGTTCCTTCGCCTCCATCGGCAACCGGAATGTTGAGGTATTCGGCGTCAGGCAGAACCGCTTTAAAGCCTTCTTCAATGCTTCTAGCTGCCTCAAGCGATGTCATGCTTTCTTTAAATGAATCAGGTGCGATTACGATTTTCATGGTACCTGCTCCTTTTTAAATAAAGAATTGAAAAATTCCAAAAATCAAAGTTGAGATAATGGTTAGGATTAAGCCGATGACCGACTCATATGGAATCAGCTTTAAACGTTCTTTCATGGCCATGAAGACGCTGCCTCCCGTCGTATGAAAAAAGCTTCCGTGAGGCAGGTGATCGAGTACCGTTGCTCCCGCGTGAATCATTGCCGCACCTGCGAGGCCGGCGACGCCAAGATCAAGCAATGTCGGGCCGAATACGCTGCTGGCGACAGCTGTGCCGGCGGTTGTCGAGGCGGTTGCCATCGACATCAGCATGCCGGAAATGGGAGCTAAGAGAAACGATGGCAGACCCAAGCCAACAAGGGTGTCGGTAATGAAAGAATTGAGTTGGGAGTTGGCGATGATTCCCGCAAGCGTTCCAGTCCCGATCAGCATCACGGCAACGCCTGACATCTTCGACAATCCTGAAGCGGCAAAATCCTTCAGTTTGCCCGCTTGTCCCGATGCAATCGCAGTGACGAGGCCTCCCGCCGGCAAAGCGATAATTGGATCAATCGTAATTCCTGCCGCAGGCCTTAAGGCAAGCAACAGGATAGAGACCACCGGACCGCTGATCGCCGCCCAAAATGCCGGCAGTTGTTGAGCCGTTTGGGTTTCAATCTCATTTGCAGCTACTCCTGTTCCTTTATTTGAAAGGCGTTTTGCTAGTAAATAAGTGGCGCCCAGTCCGAATATAGCGGGGATGATCCCGGCGGCCATCACGGATGTCAAAGGAACGTGAAAGGCATCTGAAGCAGCAATGGCATTAGGGTTTGGCGACATAATATTGCCCGCTTTTCCTCCGCCGATCATCGCCAACAGAATGGCCGCTTTGCTGATAAAGGTCCGCCTCGCGATCGCAAGGGCGATCGGAGCGACTGTGATGACGGCGACATCGACGAATACGCCGACCGTTGTTAAGATGGCTGTCGCCAATGTTAAAGCAAGCAGCGCCCTTTTTTCTCCAATTTTATTGACAATGGTTTCCGCAATCACAGCTGCGGAGCCTTATTGAATCAGAACGCCGGCGAGCCCCCCTGCCGCCAAGATGCGGAGCACAGCAGGAATCATGTTTTTAGCACCCGCTATCATCAAATCTGTCGTCTCTATTAAATCCGCGCCGCCGACTAAGCCTCCGGCCAATGCGCCGATCATCATGCCGTAAGCCGGCGGGACTTTTTTCAGAATGAGAAAGATTGATATGGCTAATGCGCATAAAGCGCCTATTGCATTGATTTGAATATCCATCTGCATACCCTCCCTTACGTCCAATTGTAAACGCTTTCTGTATAAGGGAGAATTGGTCAGGTATACGGATTTCGTTCTTTTATCCTATATTAAAATTGTTCATTTGCACAAAATGGCGAAAAAAGCGTAATAGCTGTATACAGTTTGAATAGGTCATCAAACCGTTTTGGATTGCATCCTGTCGCTATTTCAACCTTTCTCAGCCGGTAGTTTAATGTATTGCGGTGAATAAAGAGTCTTGATGAAGTTTCCCCGATTTCGCCGTTTTCTTCTATGTAGCAGAGGAGGGTATGGGTTAATTCGCCGTTTTGATCTGCTTGGGAAAGGCGATCCCAGATGTTTTGAAAATGAATCTCCTGATCCGGGCGCTCTATTTTTGATAACAGAACGGGGATCGCAAACTCTCGATAATCGTATAAACTAGAGCTGTTTTTCGCAATCTTGAGCGTTTGTTTTGCACTTTGATAGGAAAATGGCAGCTGCTGAAGCTGATCCGCCTGCTCGCCAAGCGCGCCTCTAACCGTTTTCCATTGGCTGAGCCAGCCGTTCCAAGATGAAAAGAGATCAGCCCTGCTTTTAGTGGGAGCGCCTGCCAGAATAACTGCGATCTCTTTTAAAGAAATATTGGCGTACAAATCTTTCGCGGTTAAATGTTTTTCAAGTTTTTTAATAAATGCCGGCTTCATATCAGCGGATGGCAGCTCAAACACAAGACAAGTGCGCTGGCCGTCTAGCGGTATATTCAATCGCTCCGCACGTTCAAGGAAGTCAAGGGATGCTAGGTCGGCCCCCTGAATCATTTGGATGACCGTTTCTTCCCGAAGCCTTTGATCCCATGTCAGCTGTTTTGTTAAAAATGCCTGTTCGACAGTTAGCTCTGCCGCCATTTTAACAAGTTCACCATATCGGCTGACTTCAGAAGGCGGCCCCGTGATTCCAATAACGCCGATTATTTCATCATGAAATACGATGGGAAGGTTTACGCCGGGCTTTGTTCCCGTTAAAGCCGAGCATTCTTCAGGCGTGATGCTGATAACCTTTTCAACTGCAAGTGCGTCCTTCGCTCCGGCGTGTTCATCACCGATTCTCGAGCGGTCTCCTGAGGCGATGATAACCCCGTTTTCATCCATCATATTAATGTTGTGCCGAATAATCGACATAGTTCTGTCGACAATTTCCTCCGCCAATTCTTTTGATAGATAATTCATTTCATCATGCTCCTGCCTAAGAACTTGTTTTAAATAGTGATTGTTCCGTCGATCCAGCCTTTTATGAATGGTTTTAAAGAAGATGCGACCCATATTCGGCTGTCGTCTATATGATTCCAAACATAAATATCATTTTTCCGTATAGAGCCGTTTAAAATCGAATAAGCAAATAAATCGCCATTGCCCGCACCTGCTATAAATAACAGACAATCGAACGGCTTAAAACAGCCGATGCTTCTCATGTCTCGATTCTCTTCTATCATTCTGTCTGCAGGCCAAATGAGATGATCCCCGAATGTATCATTGATCCCGTCTGTCGTTTTTAAAAGGCTGACCAGTTCATCGGGAAAAGAGACGCCGAGGAGTTCTTCTGCTTTCTGAAGCTTTCCTGTTTCAATTGGTCTGTTCAGCGTGTAATCTTGAGGCAAACGATCTATAAAATGTTTCCACAATGCCATCACCCTTTGCGTTTATCATTATTTTTGCATATAATGAGAAGCGTGAACAATAAAATAAATTTTTTATGAAAAAATCCCTTGACTTAAAAAGACAGGACATGTTATATTAATTCTTGTCGATACGGAGGAATACCCAAGTCTGGCTGAAGGGATCGGTCTTGAAAACCGACAGGGGTGTCAAAGCCCGCGGGGGTTCGAATCCCTCTTCCTCCGCCATTATTGATTTGCATTTTAGTGATTGACTAAGCATAAATTGGAGATTGTGTTGCCGCTGCCTGGATAGGGCAGCGGTTTTTTTGTGTTTTAAAACATTGTGCTATGGATGGATAACCTGGGGAGCGGTATCAAAAAATATCTCCAATCAAATATTGAAAAAGATAGTGGTCTTGAGTTTTCCGGAAAGTTCCTATAAGTAAAAATAAGCAATAGATCGGCTTTTTGTAGGGGCGTTCGGCTCACCTCCATGCTTGGAAGAGAGGGGGTGAGAATATGGCTGTGGAAAGTGCAATTCAATTGATGCTTTCTTTTGGGATTCTGATTGTAGGAATCCTGTCATTAGCCTATAATTTCACGAAAAAAAAGTAAGAACGCCCCTGACCGTCACATCAAGGCGTTCCTACTCATAAGTTAGACTTAGGAAAAAGCCGGCTCCCTTACAGGAGCTATTCTATTGCCGATCGGAGATGTTCCAGCATCTTCGATCTTTTTGTATTTACAGTTTACTCTTATAGGATTAATTATATTCATATGTGCCTTTATTTGTGTACCGAAGTATACGGCTATATATTATCATTGTAGAACAACATACAGGCCTTGTCCACAGAAAATGCCTTTTTTAGGGAACATTCTGTCTGCGGTAACCAGCGCCGACAAATCTTCTTATTTGCAGTCGGCTTTGTGATTTCAAACAAAACTTATCTTTGAATAGCTTCACTGATTTTTTCAATAATTGGATCGAGGGAGGCAGAGTTGTTGAACAGATCGTATTCATCAATATTGACTCTGACAACCGGACAGGCGTTAAAGCCGCTGATCCAGTTTTCGTACCTTGTGTACATTTCCTCCCAATACGATCTGTCGGTTAACATTTCCATTTCCCGTCCGCGTTTTTTGATGCGGTCGAGAATCGATTCCAAATCGCCCTCCAAATAGACTAAAACGTCGGGGCGGGGGAAGTAAGGCGTCATGACCATTGCTTCAAACAGGCTCGTATACGTCTTATAATCGACTTTTGACATCGTGCCTTTATCCGCGTGCATTTTGGCAAAAATGCCTGTATCTTCATAAATTGAACGGTCTTGAACAAATCCGCCGCCCGATTCGTAAATGTATTTTTGCTCTTTGAAGCGTTCTGCCAAGAAGAAAATTTGCAGGTGAAAGCTCCAGCGTTCAAAGTCTTGGTAGAAAGCCTCCAAATAAGGGTTGTTCACAACCTCTTCAAGAGAAGTTTTAAATCCGAGTCTTTTTGCAAGCTCTTTTGTCAAAGTGGATTTCCCCACTCCTACCGTTCCGGCAACAGTAATGATAGCATCTTTCGGAATAGCATATACACTCATTCTATATACTCCTTTACTTGATCGGCAATTCGATTGAAAACGGCTTCGGAGATCACGAAGTCTTCCTGGTCTCCGTTAATTTCAATAACGGGCATTGGCGGATCGGATTCTTTAAATTGCTTAATGGCAGCCTCATAATCATTGATGAGCTGTTCCAGATATTGCTTGTCCATTTCCTGTTCAAACGGCCGTCCGCGTTTTTTGATCCGTTCCAATAACGTCGGAAGGCTTGCTTTTATGTAAATGATGACGTTCGGTTTCGGCAGATCTTCTGTAAGCAGATGATAAATTTTTCTGTATTTCTCAAGTTTTTTGCCTTTCAGCGTCCGTTCGGCAAAAATGAGGTTTTTATAAATATGATAGTCCGAAACAACGGGTATGTGATGTTGCAAATACTTTTTTTCGGTATCTTCAAGCTGCTTATAGCGATTGCAGAGGAAAAACATCTCAAGCTGAAAGCTCCATTCATCTTTGTCATCATAAAATTTATCAAGAAAAGGGTTTTCTTCGACGATTTCTTTAACCAAAGAGAGTGAAAGCTTTTCGGAGAGCATGCTGGCCAAGGTTGTTTTTCCCGCGCCGATGGGGCCTTCGACAGCGATGAAAGGGGCTGTGTTCATAGGTGTCCTCCTACTAAAAAAATTCATTTGTGAACCATACATATTGTATCACATCATCATCTTCTGCCATGAAAAAAACGTTCCTTTAACTTGGGAACGTCTCTTTCACAACATTAAATTGATCGGCTATCAAGAGCCAGTTTTGCGGGAAGGACAGGCCGAGCTTCCAATAGCTGATTCCCCTTAAATTCAATTCCCTAATCAGATCAAACTTTGCCTGAATCGAGCGGGCGTCTTCAAACCATACCTCATGCTGTTTGCCGGCATTGTCCGTATAGCGGAAGAAAGGAGCCTGGGCTGTTTCATCGTACTGTATCGCCGCATTGTTCTCACTCGCGATTTCAATTGCCCGCTGGGGGCTGATTGCTCTGGCCAGCTGCCCGCCTGGCGTAAAGGGGAGCGTCCAGTCATAACCGTACAAGTTCTGTCCCATGACGATTTTGCTGGCCGGCATTTCCGTGAGTGCGTATTCGATCACATCCCGTACGGGTCCGATCGGCGATACCGCCATCGGCGGTCCTCCGCTATAGCCCCACTCATATGTCATCAGTACGACGAAATCGACAATTTCGCCGTGAGCCCGGTAATCATGGGCCTCATACCATTGTCCGGGCTGATCCGCTCTCGTTTTAGGCGCAAGCGCGGTTGAGATGAACCAGCCTTCCTGTTTGAAGCGGGCCCGTGCATCCCGTAAAAATTGATTATAGGCTTCTCTGTCTTCAGGCCTTAAGTATTCAAAATCAAAGTGAATATCTTTGAAACCGTATCTTCTGGCCGTTGCAACGATGTTATCAAGCAATCTGTTTTTTACATTCTGGTCCGTCAAAATGATTCTGCCGAGTTCGTCGCTGAAGGCTTCATTTTCGAGATTGGTGACGATCATCATCATCGTAGTCCGATGTCTGTCTGCAATTTCTTTTAAGTTGTTCAGCGGCGGTTCTTCGAGTGTGCCGTCCCGCTTCGCCTGGAAGCTGAAAGCGCCCAAATAGGTCAAGTATGGCGAAGCCTCTCTTGCCGCCTGCTGTAGAGCGGGGCTGACGCTTTCTCCCCGCGGTTCGATATAAGCGTTTGTTTCAATGTTCCGTTTTGGCCGAGGGGGGATATAAAGCAGCAGCCCGACAGGCAAAATAGCGCTAACCTGAATGCGGTTGATCCTTGCCAGTTCAGCCGGAGAAATATTAAAGCGGGCTCCGATTGATGCTAATGTATCTCCTTGTCTGACCTCATAAAACTCGCCGGCGATCGGTATCACGATAGTTTGTCCGACAACAAGCCGATTCGGGTTCGGAATTTCATTCGTCGCGACAATTTCATTAACTGTTGTTCGGTAGCGATTCGCGATTTGATAAAGGGAATCGCCTCTTTTCACGACATAAATCTGAATGGGAAACGCCTCCTTTCTCATTGCTACCACTATATGAAGAAAGGAAGTGTTTCATGCTCAAGTTTCGGCGGTGATCTCTTTAACCGTCGTAATATTGGCGAACAGAACATTTTCCATCATCGTCAACGCATATTTGTTGTCTTTTTCATTGTTGGAGGCGATGCAATCGCGCGGAATCGTGATATCGTACTCCCTCATATAAGCGTCGTTTGCCGTAAATAACACGCAAATATTGCCTGCAATTCCCGTAATGATTAAATGGTCGACATGAAGTTCATTCAGCAATGTTTCAAGGGCGGTGCCGTAAAAAGCTGAGTGCTTTGGTTTGATTAAGAAATAATCGTTGTTATTCGGTGCGAGCCGGTCAATGATATATTCGCTTCTGTCGTTTTTGCATTTCTTGATAATGGCAGCAATATCCGCTTGCCAAATTCCAAAGTGGTCATTAATGTATATGATAGGCCATTTCTTTTTGGCTGCGTGTTCTTTTAATGTCAGAAGATGCTCGGTCATGTTTCTGGTCTTTTTGGAAAGAACGTCACCCATATCGAATTGAAAATCATTAATGATGTCGACTATAATGAGAGCTGAATTGGACAATGCGATTGTCTCCTTTCAGATTGCATATTCCTTTAACTATAAGTTAGCCTGTTCTGTTGGGCGAAAAACATTGAAAGAGTGCATGCGGATGACACAAGACGAGTTTTATATGAAAGAAGCGATCAATGAAGCGAGAAAAGCTGAAGAAAAAGGCGAAGTGCCGATTGGCGCCGTACTGGTTCTGGATGGGGAAATTATTGCCCGCGCCCATAATTTGCGGGAAACCGAGCAAAGATCGGTTGCCCACGCAGAGATGCTCGTCATTGAAGAGGCATGCCGGAAGCTGGGAACCTGGCGGCTGGAGAGATCTGTTCTTTACGTTACCCTTGAGCCATGCCCGATGTGCGCCGGAGCGGCCGTTCTCTCCAGAATCGACAAAGTGGTGTTCGGAGCGTCTGATCCGAAAGGCGGCTGTGCGGGGACTTTGATGAATCTCCTGCAGGAAGAGAGATTCAATCATCAGGCTGAAGTCGTAAGCGGCGTAATGGAAGAAGAATGCGGCAGGATGCTGAGCGATTTTTTCAGAAAGCTCCGCGCGAAAAAGAAAGCGGAAAAGAAAAGCGAGCTGTGATGACGGAAATTTGCAATTTAGGGTGAAACAAGTTATACTAATGAGTGCGTCACATGAAGACGCAGCTTAAATAATTTGATATTTATTTTGCCGTGCTAAGCGGGGAGGTAGCGGTGCCCTGTACTCGCAATCCGCTCGAGCGAGGCCGAATCCCTTTCTCGAGGTTCGTTTACTTTAAGGTCTGCCTTAAGCAAGTGGTGTTGACGCTTGGGTCCTGCGCAATGGGAATCCATGAACCATGTCAGGTCCGGAAGGAAGCAGCATTAAGTGGAACCTTCCATGTGCCGCAGGGTTGCCTGGGCTGAGCTAACTGCTTAAGTAACGCTTAGGGTAGCGAATCGACAGAAGGTGCACGGTAAATCAATCATCAAATTAAGAACTCATCTATTTTAATATAGATGAGTTTTTTTCTTGAGAAGAGCTTTTGGATTTGAAAGCCGCTTCATGTATAATGGAAATGATGAAAACAAGAGGAGGGCGTGTTTGTGAGTTACCAGGCTTTATATAGAGTGTTCAGGCCGCAGTTGTTTGAAGATGTAGTCGGTCAGGAGCACATCACGAAAACGTTGCAAAATGCCCTTTTACAAAAGAAATTTTCGCACGCTTATCTGTTTTCCGGACCGAGGGGAACGGGAAAAACAAGCGCCGCAAAACTGTTTGCCAAAGCTGTCAACTGTGAGCACGCTCCGGTCAGTGAACCGTGCAATGAATGCTCCGCGTGCAAAGGCATTACAAACGGTTCGATTTCAGATGTGATTGAAATTGACGCCGCTTCTAACAACGGTGTAGATGAAATACGCGACATCCGCGACAAGGTGAAATTTGCCCCGTCTGCCGTCACGTATAAAGTATATATCATAGATGAAGTACATATGCTTTCTATCGGCGCATTCAACGCCCTTCTAAAAACGCTTGAAGAGCCGCCGGAACATTGTATCTTTATTCTCGCAACAACAGAGCCTCATAAAATTCCTTTAACGATTATTTCTAGATGTCAGCGATTTGATTTTAAGAGGATTACCTCACAGGCAATTGTCGGACGAATGAAAAAAATCGTCGAAGCTGAACAGTTCAAGGTGCAGGATGGCGCCTTAGACATCATCGCCAGTGCCGCCGACGGCGGCATGAGGGATGCGCTGAGCCTGCTCGATCAGGCCGTATCATTCAGCGGAGAAGAGCTGACGGTAGATGATGCGCTGCTGATAACAGGGGCTGTGTCACAGCACTATATTGGAAAGCTCGCCTCAACCCTCCACGAAAAAAATGTTTCCGGCGCTTTGGAAACATTGAACGAACTGCTACAGCAGGGAAAAGACCCGGCAAAATTAATCGAGGATATGATTTTCTACTTCAGGGATATGCTTCTTTATCAAACGGCGCCTGATTTAGAAGGTGTTCTTGAAAAGGTGAAAGTGGACGAAGAGTTCCAAGCTCTATCCCGGCAAATTCCTGCACAAGACCTTTACGAAATGATCGATATATTAAATAAAAGCCATCAGGAAATGAAATGGACGAACCATCCGCGTATCTTCTTTGAAGTTGCGGTCGTGAAGCTTTGTCAGGGACCAAAAGCAGGGGCATCCGCGGCCGCCCAGCCGGAAGTGGATAATCTCGTCAACAAGGTTCGGCAGCTTGAGCAGGAGATTGAGAAGCTTAAAACACAAGGTGTGCAGGTTTCTTCGGCTCCCGCCCAGCCTAAAGAAACGTCCCGTCCGCAAAAAAGCGTGAAAAGCGCATATAAAGCGCCTGTCGGCCGTATTCATGAAATATTAAAAGATGCTACAAGACCGGACCTCGAAAAATTGAAGGGCTACTGGGGACAATTGCTTGCCCAGCTTAAACAGCAGAATAAAGTATCGCATGCTGCCCTTTTAAATGACAGCGAGCCGGTGGCTGCATCTTCAAAAGCATTTGTCCTCGCATTCAAATACGAAATTCACTGTAAAATGGTAGCTGAAGACAACAACGGAGTCAGGACAAATCTGGAGCAAATTTTGGATGGAATGCTCGGCGGAAGGATAGATATAGTTGGCGTTCCCGAAGCCCAATGGGGTAAAATAAGAGAAGAATTTCTGCAGGATCATCAGCCGGAAGATTCTGAAGCAAATGAACCGAAAGAAGAAGATCCGCTCGTAGCAGAAGCTAAAAAACTGTTCGGAGCGGAACTGATTGAAATTAAAGAATAAAAACATGAAAGAGAGTGGATTTGAGTATGCGCGGTGGAATGGGTAACATGCAGAAAATGATGAAGCAAATGCAAAAAATGCAAAAGGATATGCAAAAGGCGCAGGAGGAACTGGCAGAAAAAGTACTTGAAGGTACTGCAGGCGGTGGAATGGTGACCGTTAAGGTAAACGGTCAAAAAGAAGTCATCGACGTCATCATCAAAGAGGAAGTCGTAGACCCTGAAGATGTTGAAATGCTTCAAGATCTTGTTCTTGCAGCGACAAACGATGCTTTGAAAAAAGTCGACGATATAACAAATGAAACGATGGGTAAGTTTACAAAAGGAATGAACATGCCGGGTTTATTCTAGGAGGAAAATAAGAATGCAGTATCCTGAACCAATATCAAAGCTGATTGACAGCTTTATGAAGTTGCCAGGAATCGGACCCAAGACGGCGGTCCGTCTGGCTTTTTTTGTTCTTAGTATGAAAGAAGACGTCGTGTTAGATTTTGCAAAAGCATTGGTGAACGCAAAGCGCAATTTGACATATTGCTCGGTTTGCGGACATATAACAGATCAAGATCCCTGCTATATTTGTGAAGATACGAGAAGAGACAAATCGGTCATATGTGTTGTTCAGGATCCTAAAGATGTCATTGCTATGGAGAAAATGAAGGAGTACAACGGACTGTACCATGTTTTGCATGGAGCGATTTCTCCGATGGACGGCATCGGTCCGGAAGATATTAAAATACCCGAATTGCTGAAGCGGTTGCAGGATGATCAAGTGACTGAGGTCATTCTCGCGACAAACCCGAATATAGAAGGAGAAGCAACGGCCATGTACATTTCAAGGCTTTTAAAGCCGTCTGGAATTAAGCTGTCACGAATTGCCCATGGACTTCCGGTCGGAGGCGATTTGGAGTATGCAGATGAAGTCACTCTTTCTAAAGCGCTTGAAGGCAGACGTGAAATGTAGAGGGAGGAGATTGCATTACCATGGGTTTTCTTCGGAAAAAGAAGCTTAGAAAAGAATTTGATAACAAGCTGATTGAACAGCTGATCCATCAAAAGGAAGAATGGAACAGGCAAAAGCGGCTGATTGAAAACAGTCTTGAGCCTTCGCCAGAAGTTCTTTACGAATTAAAGGTTGCCGAGGCAAAGTACTTTTTTTATTTGCGGGAAGCAAAAAAAAGAAATTTAAGGATCGGCAGCTGGAAGTAGCAGGTCTATTCGCGTGATTCCCATCATATGCTTGTACAAGAACGAGCGAGGAGTGATGGAATTCATGGGATCTGTTATTATTATCGGGGCAATTGTGGCTTTGGTTGCCCTGTTGTTTTTTTCAAAAGCATCATTTAAACCTTTGCGATTAATCGGAAGAATAGCGGTTAAATTTGTAGTCGGCGCTTTGTTTTTGTTCTGTGTGAATCTGTTTGGCGAGAGCGTGGGCATTCACGTGCCGATTAATATTGTAACAACCGGAGTAAGCGGATTATTGGGGGTTCCCGGTGTAGCAGCTCTTATTGTCATTAAACAATTTATCGCAATATAATTTCTTGTTGACAATCTTATTTAAAGGTGTTAAATTAGTATTCGTCGCTGATGACGAATAATTTTTTTTGAAAAAAAGTTGTTGACGACATCACGATTAAATGTTAAGATATTATAGTCGCTTTGAGAGCGGCAACGAAGTTCTTTGAAAACTAAACAAGACAAAACGTACCTGTTAATTCATTAAATAAATC
>NZ_JASGCA010000033.1:0-21280 GCF_030449715.1 Bacillus sp. LB7 | reverse complement strand
GTCTTTTTCCTCCTTTAAAGCTTCCAAAATAAAAGGTTCTGCCCTCCTCTGCATATAATATAAGAGAAGTGCAGCCTTATTTATAAAACTGAACGTAAAAATAAAAAATTCTTTTCTCGCTATGTATACCAGCAAGGACCTCATCCCTTTTTGGTGAAACTGTATGCCAGTCCTAATAACCCTATAATCATTGAGCCGAACATCAACATCAGTTGAATTGCAGTTCCGATATCAATCATGATTTTCCCTCCCTACTAAAAATGAATCTCGTTGTCTTTTTCCTCCTTTAAAGCTTCCAAAATAAAAGGTTCTGCCCTCCTCTGCATATAATATAAGAGAAGTGCAGCCTAATTTATAAAATTGAACGTAAAAAACAAAAAATTTCCCTCACTATGTATATCAGCCAAGGGTTACACTTTTAAAGTGATGGATCACATCTAAAAAGAAGAAACTGGGTGGATTTGAATCAGCCTGTCCAGGGGCAACGGCCAAGGAACAAATGTTAATGCTGTTTTGCGGCAGCTACCGTGTTGTTATTCAGAATAGGTTTAGGAATCAAAAAAATGGGCCATCCTGCTATTAAGGGAGGGCTTTAAGATGAAATGTAAACATTGTGGGAAAACAGTTCGTGTAAGCAAAAAAAGGCATCTAGAAAGACAAAAATTATGCTTTGATTGTTATAAACTGTGGAACAAGATAGGGAGAACATGGGGGAAGTCCGGTTGATTCACTAATAATGGATCTTCCCCTGAATTTTCACTGGAATGATTCTGTAGTCGTCATCTGTATTGTACTTCTTTTGGAACCAGTCAATTACACTCTCATTGTTAACTGCCATTTCGATTATCTTGGCTGCAAGCATTGTCTTTGTCATGCCACAAGATATGGCCAACTTTTTTAATTTTCGGTGGGTGTCTTGATCTAATGAAGAATTAACGCGAGTTTTTTTGTCAGAACGCTCTTTTCGAATACCCTCAACACTTACTTTCTTTTTCACTTCTTTCCCCCCTATTTATAAAAATCAGATTGAAATTTAAATTGATTATCTCACTAACACTGTTACACATTTAATCTGTAAAGGTGTTACTATGTTATTCTGTTACTCTTAAAAATATGCTGTTATTTCAAGGATTCATCCTCCCTCAAACAAAAAGTTCAATGTCGTTAACCTTTTTGAAGGGACTTTAAGAAGCGAAATCAATGGAAACATGGTAGGGAGGACCACGAAAGAGCTATAATGCGGAAATGTGAATACGGATCTTTGCGTGAAGGCAGTGAGACGGCGGCAGCCTCCTGCGCGCGGAAGAATTGAACAGAATGGGAACGGAGGTCGTGCAATCGTCTGTCCCAGGTTCCAGAACAAAACTGCGGGTAATTAGAGGTCTGCAGCGGACAGGGAGAGACCGGCGATAAGAAAGAGCTACGCCGGGTTTTCAGGTGAAAGAAGAGAGGCAGCCATAGAAGGTGGCGATCCGAGGAAAGACAAATAGGTTAGCGCGGCAGGAAGGGAAATGGAATTGTAGCTGCCTGCCAATGAAGGATTCGGCATGGAGGATCGAGTCAGGATCCCCGGAAGAGTAAGGAAACAGTTACTCAGAAAGTGAGGAGAGAAAGCATTTCAACTGCACTGTGCATTATTCGTTAAGAAGTGTGATAACGGATATTAATGCAGCCAGCATTAAAAGAATTATAATGGCCAAATAAACCCACAGGATAGCATTGAAGGGGTTGAGAGGCCTTTTTGTGTTGTCTTCTTCCCAGTTTACGTTTGTACGGTTATTGGATCTGAACTGTATCAGCTGAATTATATTCAAAAACACAGATATAACTAATGCGACTGCCAAAGATAGATTCAAAGTTTCAACCTCCCTTAGAATAGAAGCCCTGGCGGGGAGTCAACCAGGGCTGGATATTAATTTGATGGACGTCGTTTTTTGGTCATTTTAAAGGCAAAAAAACCGATTACGCCCAATATCGCAAGCGAGTACAGCGTTCCAACAACTGAAGTCATTAAGGTAACCATTTAAGCACTCCCTTTCAGCATTTAGTTAGTGCCGGTTTGCAAGTTTGTTCCTTGTGCTCTTGCAAATAAATACGTCTGCCATTCTCCCCCCCATGGGACCGTATTTAATGTTAGTGTATACCTTGCTTCCGCCTTATAACCATATCTTTTTTCCTTTTTTCTTGGAATAGTGATTTTGTCCCTTTTCACTGTATAAGGAGGAGTGACTAAATACCAACCCTCATATGCTTTTTTGATTGTTGCAAGTTTAGTTTTTTTGTTGACATTGATAATGACCCAGAAGCTGAAGTTTAGAGATACTCCATACCAATAGACTTTCCACTTGTTGTCTCCATATTTCAACTTGTAGGATGCTTGAGTTTTAATTTCAGATCCGTCCTCGTCAATTGGAACTGCGCCTAATACACCAACAAAGTTGTTGTTTTTATCATAAATTTTCTTTTCCTGTATTCCTTCAGTCAAGTCGAATGTTTGTGTGTTTTCTTTGAGGGCTTTCAATTCAGCAAGTTGTTGAAGTTCTGTAGAAGTAGTTGGTGTAAAGAAGTCTGTTTCTTTTGCCTCTGTCGGGGCTGAAAAACCAAGGACAGATATGGCCAGTACAGTAACGAGAAATAAGGAGAAAAATCTTTTAAGCATTGCGAATCTTCCTTTCTGTTATTTTAGGCTCCCCAAACCAATTTACCATACTGGAAACTTATTTTGTAAAAAAAGGAAAGGTTTTCGTTTGTCCGCAACTTTTTTTGAAACCGGCGATCGATAATTCTATTTCGGCATCACGAAAATTTTTAGTCATCGCTTTACAAAAGTTTAATAATTAAGAATTGTGTGTTAATCTTTAACATAAAAAGGGTTAGATTTGGAAAGGAAGGATAATCGTTGGAGACTATTCCGTCTTCTGAAGTAGGAAATAAAATAAATCGATGGTACAACGAAATACAAAAATTAAATGTAATAGAAGCAGAACGACTTAAAGCGGAAGTTCGCTTAGATATTGAAAAAATGGAGGAAGATCAGGATTTACTTTCATATTTTCAATTAATGAATTTCAGACACGAAATAATGTTGGAATACCTGTTTCCGGCAGAGAAAAAAAAGAGCTTAGCAGATTATCTTAGGGAAATAGAGGGACAGGGAAGAAAATTATCTGGCTTGCTGGAATACTATTCATCTTTCTTCACCGGAATGTATCATTTTTCCCGGGGGAAGTACATAAAGTCGATTAAGTCTTATAGAGTAGCAGAAAAAAAGCTGAAGAATATTTCAGATACAATCGAAAAGGCTGAATTTTATTACAAAATGGCTGAAGTGTTTTATCACATGAAGCAAACCCACATGTCGATGTATTATGTTTCTTTGGCTCACGACATCTATAAAGCCCATGATGCTTATGTGATTCGAAGAATCAATTGTCTATTCGTCGTTGCAGGGAACTATACTGATCTTTCAACGCATGATCAAGCATTACCTCACCTTTTCAATGCTTTGGATACCGCGAAAGATATTCAAAACAAACCAATGATTGTGAAGGCCCTTATAAATGTGGCGTGTTGCTATCATGCTATGGAAAACCCATCAAAAGCAATCGAATACTTTCATAAGGCAATTGAAGTGGCGGAAGAAATAAAGGCTAAAGAGTTGACGCAGGCATACTACGATTTAGCCCTAATTCATTTCCGGAATAACGAAAATGTCGAAGGACGGAAGTTTTATAACAAGGCGCTTAAAAGCGCCAGGTTATTTGAAGATGAATTATTTCTGTATCTGTTGAATGTTTTAGACGCCCTCTTTTTAAAAGCAGCCAACAAGGAAGAAGTCCTTGAAGCGATGAAACCATTACGAGATAGTCGCGGATACCCATATCTAGAAGAACTGGCATTAGAGGCGGCCCTATTCTATACTAGGAATGAGCGGCCAAATGATTCCATATTCTTTTATGATCAGATGGTGCAGGCTCAGAAACAAATTAAAAGGGGCGACTTTCTGTATGAAATCTAAGCTGTTTCTTTCGCTGACCCTTGCTGTGGGCTTGTTGGTCGTATCAAGCGCTTCAATTCACACATCTGTTGAACAATACGGAGGGTTTTCTGTGGCTTCCAGGTTCGCAACTTAATGGTATCGGGCAGGTTATTTTATGACCTGCCTTTTTTAGAATAGAGACAGCGATGAAAAAATTATATTTGTGACACCCCAATAACATCTTCAAATTTAATTAGATGGGTGTCTCCTTTTGAATCCACAACATGAAATACCTTGCAAATCTGATTTATGTAATGGATATGGCCCTCTATTTGAATGATCTCTCCAGTATCTGGTCCATTTAAAAAAGGCAGTGATTTAAAGATTGAAAATTGGACTGTAGAGTTAAATTCCATCGCTTCACTTATGTCCCTTTCCATGTCTTCTATTTGTGCCATGTCAAGCGCCGGCCTTTTTACTTTATTATGGTTATTTTCTAACTCGCGAAGCAAACTGACGTGCTCTGGTAGCATCATTGATGTCCATTTGATTGTCCCTCGATCTTTTAGTTTTTCATCCATCAGTCACCAACTCCTCCAATAGAGTATACAAGAACATTTGTTCTATTTCAATTTATTTTCCTTTTTCGACTCATAATTGAAATTGATGACACCAATGATATTGATAATATCTAAATTATAAATAATATGGATACTAATGATAGTTCAAGTAATAGCGATAGCTGAATTAACATTGTTGATATCCGTTATACATTGTCCATCTCTTTTTCGAACTTAACATTACAATCACCACAAACGACATTAACTTCTTTTTTTGTTGATCGTATAATTAATTCGCACTCCGGACAGATCCATTTATAAGAGCTTTTTTTTCGCTGGCTGCTCTCTCGTGTAGTCGTGATTACAGATTGTGCTTCATCGGGGGAAATCCCTTCATTTAAAGCCTTGAAATATACAGATCCCTTTCTCGAAATCACAAAGACATCTTTATTAATTTTAAGTTTTGATATACGATCTTTTGCTTTCTGACCTATTCTTGCATAGGTCCATCCGTGTATGGGATGGGGTTTTTCTTCCTCATATTCAAAACCGATCTCCAATACTTTTTGTTTAAAGTGTTTATTATGATAAGTTCCATTTCGGCTAGTGTCTTTAATGCCTTTTATCAAATGATATAAATGAACCATTTCGTGAAGTAGAGTATCCATTGTTTCAAAAAAATCTAAATCCAAAAACTCTGCAGAAAGATTAATTTCGTACATCTTTTGAGATCCTGTTTTGTTTCCCCATACAGGACTGATAGTACACCACCCCATTGAATTTCTTTTATGTCCAGATGATTGAATGGTTATAGCCGGCATCGGCAGTTCATCGTTAAAAAATACTTTATTAAGTAAGTTGAAAGCATTGTGCAATTCTCGTGTCACATCTTGGATTGTTATAATCTTCATTTTTATATCTCCCATTATTTGATTTGTCGAGTTTCTTCCTATTAAATAGACAGCTCGATTAAATTTCTCCCTTAGTCAGATTGATAAAGTTCGAGCAATTCAATTGAATGAAATTTTGGGATATTTCTAAGTGTATGAAAAAAATTGAATCATATGGTTCAAAAAAGTATACCATGGCGAAAACTGTATTTCCAAAAATTCGTGTCCGTAAAAGTATACTTTTACGGACAATTATTAAACCTAAAATTTCGATTATATTTTTGTTCGTAAAAGTCTAAAAAACACTTTATGAATATTCGTTAATTTTATATACTTTTACGAACACTTATGGTATAATTCCTTTAGAAAAAATTCCTTTAAAAACCTCAATTTATAAAAAATGAATCGAAATTGAATATATACATATTAAAGTAATTAAAAATTAATCTTAGTATTTTGATGTATTATTAAGCAAATAATATCTTGATTATTTAGATAAATAGCTATTTTCAGAATAGGGGAGATATAGAAAAAATGAAACAGCTTAGTTTATTCAGAGAAATCATAGTAGACAATTTTGCCGGTGGCGGCGGGGCCAGTACCGGAATAGAAATGGCTACCGGCTTTTCAGTTGATATAGCTATCAATCATGACCCTGCTGCGATTGCGATGCACAAAGTAAACCATCCTGACACCGAACACTATTGTGAGTCAGTTTGGGAAGTAGATCCGAGGGAGGCAACAAAAGGCCGGCCAGTTGCTTTATGTTGGTTTTCGCCGGATTGCAAGCATTTTAGCAAGGCAAAAGGCGGCAAACCCGTTGAAAAGAAAATCCGAGGCCTTGCCTGGGTAGCTGTTCGATGGGCGGCCACAGTACGGCCAAGAGTGATCATCTTGGAAAACGTCGAAGAGTTTCAAACGTGGGGGCCATTGACGAAAGAAGGCCTGCCGGATCCGGAGAAACAAGGCAGCACATTCCGATCATTTATTAGAGCGTTGCAACGTCAAGGATATAAGGTGGAATGGAAGGAGCTAAGGGCCTGTGATTACGGTGCGCCGACTATCCGGAAACGGCTGTTTTTAATTGCACGACGGGATGGCCGGCCGATCGTTTGGCCGAAACCGACACACGGAGATCCGAAGAGTTCTGCAGTTAAAAAGGGCATTCTTAAACCGTGGCTCACAGCTGCAGACATCATTGACTGGTCACTTGAAACACGCTCAATTTTTAATAGAGAAAAGCCATTATGCGAAAATACGATGCGTCGTATCTTTAGAGGTATTCAACGTTTTGTAATTGATAGCTCTGGTGACAATTTCAGAGGTCAGAAAATTGATAAGCCCCTGCAAACTATCACAGCCAAAAACGGTTGGGGAATTGTGTATCCAATGCTTGCTCTCAAGGAATCAATGATTGCTACAAGTCATTTAATAAAGCTGCGCGGTACATGTAGGGATGGTCAAACAGTATCATCGCCAATGCCCACAATAACCGCCGGCGGGTTGCATGTAGGGGAAGTAAGGGCATTCTTAACCAAATATTATGGTTCAGATACCGGACAGTCATTAGAAACCCCTTTACATACCGTTACTACAAAGGATCGGTTTGGCTTGGTTACGATCAAAGGCGAAAATTATCGAATTGCTGATATTGGTATGCGGATGCTTGAGCCTCATGAATTGTTTGCTGCCCAGGGATTTCCGGCAAATTATGTGATAGATAGGGACATAAACGGAAAGAAATATTCAAAGGCTAAGCAGGTTGAGCGCTGTGGAAACGCTGTACCTCCACCTTTTGCAGAGCATCTTGTCAGAGTGAATCTCCCAGAGTTATGTGTACATGAGCATGTGACCAAATTTTCAGAAAGAGCTAATTAAGGGGGGATTAAGTGAGCTATTTAGAAAGGGCCTCTATATTTTTAATATTATTATGTTTTGTAACATTAGGTATTAGTTTCTTTTTTGCATTACATAGTGAAAAGGAATTTGAAGAAAATGCTGTTGTTTTGAATGGAATAATTAAAGATAAAGTGGTTAATGAAGGCAACACATTTATAAGTGTTGATCCGGCTATGTTTGCAGCAACAGGTGTTCCAATGACTACAACAGAGAAGGGGATCGATGACTATTTTTTAATTGTCGATGTGGAAAATAAAGAGTATAAGGTTTCAACGTCCTCTGATGCTTTCAATAGCAAAAAGGTAGGCCAAAAAGTGAAATTGAAAAAATATAAAGATGAAATTAAATTAGCTAACTAGAAGAATAAAAGCAAAGCAGGTGGAGCGATACGGAATCCGTGCAGGAGGGAAGAAATGGAACCTATTGAACGAAGCCATCTTATAACCTGGTTAAATCTTATGAGTAACCTTAATATCGATTATTTGGAAAAGTTGTCAGACGAGGAATTAAAAAAACAATATAAACTGGAATGGATGACTATTAGTGAAGAGATAGTAGACGCGTAACAGTTTGCCTACGGGTGACGCCTATATTGTATTCTGCCACGAAGTCGAAAGCTTACTATCAAAAGGATTTAAATTCGGTTGCTTTGTAGACGCGGGAGTAGCAGGAACCAAAGCTGTTGAGGGCTTCGGCCCCCTTATAGAAGCCGAGAAGGGGAGGAAATATGGCATATAGGGTTTTTGACAAGCGCACGGATGAAACGATTTTCGAAGCGTTTGAGAGTGAAGATTGTGTGTGGTTCATCGAATGCAACTATGATGAAAACGATGACGATTACGAGCATATTTTCATCGAGAAAATAAAGTAGCGGCGGCAGCCGGGAAGGAGAATGAGGGATGAAAACTCAAAAACCATTTAAATTTAAGGTCGGGCAAGAAGTTGTATGGACTGTCAATGATGGATTGGTCAGAAAAATAGATTTAAGGAAAGTGGAAGATGGTGTGAATTGGTATAGACTTCAAGGTGATGAGTTTAATACTTGGATTCCAGAAAGCTCCTTGAGGGAGGCGGCGGGGTGAATTACGCACAATGCCCGGAATGCGGGAATAAGTAGATCATCGAATATGGAGAGGAAACTTTTCAATATGAATGTTCTGCGAGGACAGGGAAGTTATTGCGGAGGTCGATTGAGGAAGGCGGCTGGTGTGCTTTCAAATGCCTTTACGGTTGGGATAGCTATAAGGAACCGTTTGAAATTCTCCTAAGTCAGACATTCTACTTTTCCCAAGAGAATTAGTATAAACGATCCTAAGAAAAGGAAATTGACTTTGAAGTCAAAGATAGGTTAAAGTCAGCATGAATGAGGGCTTTCAATATACATAAGCAACATGGAGGCGTTATTTATGTCTGGCAAGAAAATTGGATATATCAGGGTAAGCGATAAGGATCAAAATGAAAATAGACAATTAGATAGTATGCTTCAGGAAGGAATTGATGAAAGAGACATATTTATCGATAAACAAAGTGGGAGGAAGTTTGAAAGAGAAAACTATAAGTTAATGAAGCGTTTTCTTAGAGAGGGTGACGTTCTGTATGTCCATGAATTAGACCGTTTCGGCAGAAACCAAAAAGAAATTTTAAAGGAATGGGATGACATTACACAAAACATAAAAGCAGACATAAATGTAATGGACATGCCATTGTTGGATACCCGTATGTATAAGGATAGCTTAGGAATGTTTGTTTCTCAGTTGGTCTTGCAAATTTTATCTTGGACAGCTGAAAAAGAGTACGATTCGATTAAAAAGCGTCAGCGAGAAGGTATAGAGTCTGCTAAAGCTAGGAATGTAAAATTCGGCCGGCCAAAAGCCGAAATTAATGATGATTTTATTAATGTTTATAATCGTTGGAAAGCAAAAGAAATAACAGCTACAGCAGCAATTAAGGAATTGGGTATAGGAAGGACAACATTTTATAAACTTGTTAGCGAATATGAAGATAACAAAACGACTGATGAATAAAAGCAAATTCCACAGTTATAAGTAAATTGAAAGGACAATATTTCTAATGAATAAAGAAGTTATATTTAACGAGATTAAAAGCAGCATAGAAAATGCGGTTAAGGGTTTAAACTTAAAAAACCTAACAAGCACAAAAGAATTCATTATACAATATTTGAATTTTTTAGAGGAGCTTAAAATTTTACCGGAATCGATAAGAGAAAATAAGTCCAAAATGATAGATGAGGGAAATGGAACAGTCAAAACCTTCATTGAAAACACAGACACTAAGGTCAAATTGATCAATCATTCACAAATTGAAGAATCTGTACGCTTTGACCCCCGACTTGAGGGAGCTGCGATTCAAGAAGACCATGGTCAAAACACCGAAAAGGATTTACTCGATGATTTTAAAAATTATGAAGTTAAGGAGTGGCAGCTAAGCGGGGGAGCAATTGCTGTAAACAAAAAGGGCTTGAAACAATTCATACCTGAATCTGTGGTGAGAAATCAAGAGATCCACCTTGCAGATATTGTGCGAGTAACAGATATTGATCAGTACGGGGTCAAAAAGAATTTTAAATTAATAAAGAAGGGTGACGATCCTAATAAATATAAGGACGATAGAATTGTCTATCAAAAATGTGAAGTTGAAATAGACGATGGCAGATTAGTTGTTAAAAAAGATATGTACGGCAATGAAATAAAAATAGACGAAGTTCCTTTTACTTTTGTTATTAAAGACCACGATCGAACAAACAAAAATATTGAACCAGGTCACTGTGTTGATATAGCTTTCTATGAGGGGAAAGCACATGAAGCTCGTGTTATTTGGCGGTATTCAGATATAATGGTTGGATGACCAATATTTACTTGCAGCGAATCACTTTGTCGCAGCTTATTCTTACTATATGATGGTAGTAAAATTAAGCTGAAACGAGGTGATTTTTTGTTTTTGTCGCCAATGTTGTTAGAGTCTGTAAAAGAACCGTTTAACTCTGAAGAATACATCACAGAAACTAAATTTGACGGAATCCGCCTGCTTGTGTCCAAGTATAACGGACTGATTCGCCTCTATACGAGGCATAAAAACGAGGTTACCGCCAAGTTTCCAGAGCTTTTGACGATAGATATACCGGACGACACTATTTTAGACGGCGAGCTTATTGTACCAGGTTTAACTGGTGCCGGCGACTTTGAAGCTGTCATGGAACGATTTCAGTCGAGGAAAAGCAACCATCCCATAGTATTTTGCTTGTTTGATATTCTCCGATTGGATGGTGTTTCGGTTACATCTAAACCATTGTATAAACGGAAAGAGCTACTGGCCGGACTTAAAATCGATCATCCTAATGTTAAGGTAATTGATGGAGTACGCGGCCATGCTATAGATTACTTCAGGTTGGCTTGTAACAGCAATATTGAGGGAATCGTTATGAAACGTGTTGATTCGACTTATACGGAAAACAAACGTTCAGATCGATGGCTGAAGGTCGTTAACTATGAATATACGGATGTTTTGATAACGGGATTACGTAAAGAGGATAATGGACTGCTGCTTTCATATTTAGATGGGCAATATGCCGGCATTATGGAGTTTATGCCATATGATGCACGGCGTAAATTTCACTCTGAACGGAAAGAAGTTAACGAAACGGATAAATACGTTTATATTGAGCCGATAAGATGCCGTGTAAAACACCGGTATAAGACGAAAAATGGTCTGCTGCGGATTCCTTCATTTCATGAGTGGCGTTGATTCAGCAGGGGCAATATCGTATTCTTATATCGGAGGTTGAGAAGGCATGGAATACGAAACCAAGGGGTACGACATCACGATCATATATGACTATAAAGAGTACCCTGATTTACATCATGGTCGCTGTGATAATTGCGACTATACACTTTTTAAAAGTTCGGTGAAGGACGGCGTTTTTTTGCGTGAATGCCGCAGATGCGGGATGAAAAAGAGTATATAAAAAGAAAAAGCTCGGCTTAATCAGGGGGCTTTTTCTTTTTATATTGGTTAAAATGGTTTGAAAATTGAGTTTTGCAACCAAAAAGGGATGCCATCAAGACAAATGGAGAAATTATTGGTACAATAACCATATCCTGCGGGCGTGACAAAAAAATACCCGGAGGTAATATAATGCACAAATTCGCGAACAATTTAATAAAAAAATTCTTGAGGAACGAGGCAAAAGCCAGACGTATTTTTGATTGGGTGCTAAAAATCGGAAATGCGTGTTGGCTGATTACCAAGTTTTTCACTAAATAAACACCTTAGTTGTCCGTTGCTTGCTGTGATCCCAAACAGCTGATTTTTGGAAATGAAAAGTAAGCAGGTTTGGTTTGTGTTTTCCCAGAACGCAAGGATGTTTTACTGTCACTATCCCGCAGCCAAATCCCACACTGCTTGCTTTTTATTTATATTATGTTATTCCCTGAAAATGACCAAAATATACAGAAAAAACTCCTGGTTCCCACGCCAAGAGTTTTTTCTTTGGAGATAATTAAATTATTCGCGAAAAATTTAATCAAGGAGCCACCTTCGAACTCTTAAATTCCCATTTTTAAGAATTCACTCCTTATTGTTTTGATTGTGGTCCACTATCACAAGAACCAACAATCTTGAGTCCTCCCCCACAAGTCTCCCAAACTCTAAAACGGAGGAATTTGATTCCATGATGATAAAGAAATGTGATAGTACTTATAATATAACATATTTGATCAGACTTATAAAAGTGTGTGGCTCATAATTTAAATAACCGTTATTCCTAGGAAGAACTGACGAGGCCGCCGGGATCCCCAGTACGGTTCCCGGCAGGCGCCATGCTGCCGGCAGAACCGGCAAAAATCGGCGGATCGAGAATAGCTAGATCCTGACCAGGCAGCAACGCTCACTGATTCTGGCAAAGAATCGTACGATCGGCGGGGAACTGATCTTCAGCTGCACTGGCTCCCAGGAAGAGCCGGCTGTATTGAAGAGCTACATCCAGTTCCTAAGTATAGCCGATCCAGAAGAATCCGGAGAGAAAAGAAAATTCGGAAACGCGATCTTCAGCTGTTCTGGTTTCGACTTCTATTCTTCTCTTCATATCTATTGTGTTCAATGTTTTACTTTGACTTCATTCGCACCATACTCGATCCATGATTCAACATCTTCATTGTACTCAGCGGCAGCTTCTTCCTCTGTCAACCCGTCCTGCTCGATTCTTTCTTCAATGCTTGCAACTCCACACATTCTTTCATAGCTTTCAAATGCTTCACATGCTTGCTGTCGAGCGATATTTAACGCCTCCTGGTAGCTTTCATATTCATAAGCTTCATCATCTTTTGTAATATCGTTAATTGTTCCACCTACTCCGTAGTATATTTTGTATTTCGGCATTGTTATTTCTCCTTTTTCTCTAAGAATTCCTGCACTTCGTTCTCTTCGATGTTTTCTTTAACTAGCGTCAAATCTTTAACATTGTCACCGATAAAGTTATTTAGAAGTAAAGTGTTTTCGTGCTAAATAATCGCTCAAAATATTGTTCAGATCGTTTTCGTTATAGCGTGGCAAGTTCCCGGCCACAAAATATTTCTTTATTTTGGATTTCCGGATCCTTCTGTTTAGTAAGTCATTTGTACATTCAAATTTTTCTGCAGCTTTAGTGGGGCTTAACAGCTTTTTCGGCCAATTTTCAATTTGAAAAGCCTCTTCACTATCCCCTAAACAATAATAAGAACTCCCCGTAAGGAATGAAAATACATCGGAACGTTTATATAATTTATGGTTTCGAAAAAGTGATGCCCTTGGATGATTTGGGTAAAACTCATTTAGAGCATCTTTAGCTCTTTTGTTCAACCATATGTATTCTGCTTTTATATGGCGTTTAACCCAAAGGACAGATACATTTAAGTATGCAGCTATTTCTTTGTTATTGAGGTTGAAGCCTCGCTCTATTTTATCAATGTATCGATCGGCTAGTTCCTGTAAAGACCCTGTTTCCGGAATGTCAACGTGATTATCAGTTATTTTCATGATGAATCCTACCCTATCTTTTAATGTTTAACAGGCGTACATCTAAATTTCCCAAAACTATGATGACTTCTGCCGTAATAAGTTTCAGTAACTTTAAAAGTTCCCCATATTTCATCCGTAAATATGTCCCCTACCCGTATATCAACATTTTGAGTAAGCTGTTGAAGTAATGGCTTTTCATTTTCTTCATCAATAGTAAAGAATTCTCCCTTTTTAACTAACATCTGATCATCCCCTTCCTACATATAGGGTATCATGATACCCTATAATAAAGCAAAAAAAGATTGCCCATATCCCAAAAAAACCATCAATATAAAAATCCACCTTACCCAAGTCAACAAGATTTTTTCTTCTCTACGAACTGCTTCTTTTATGCAAAAAAAATCACCCTTCATCAGGTGATTTCACGAAAAAAGCTGAAGAATAAAATATATAGCAGCGATAATGCCGGATAAACCTAACAAAAAATATACTGCCTGTTTAAAAATACTAGCCAAAAACAAAATTGCTATTATAAAAAGCATACTCTTTACAAGAAACGATGCTATAAATGGCATAAAAGCTAATACGATAACCATTAAAATCACCGGTATAAGTGCCTTATACAATAGCTTGTGTTTTTTAACTTGATTTGAATAGGTTTTTCGTGCAGCTTGTTGCATAAAAGCACCTCCAGTTTCACATTACTTTCCTTTATTATACCATGATCGTTAATTTATAACAATACGAACTTTCTTTACTAAAGTAAACTTTTGCTTTATAATTTTAAAGAGGTAGGGAGGGATTATATGTACTCTAAAGAAGAAATTAGGGTTAATGTTATGAGTAGACAAGAAGCTGAAGATTATTTAGGTTTCAGCAAACAAAATTTTCAATCTAAATTAGACAACAATGTCATTCCGATCTTCAAAACGTATATCAAAAAAGGAGGAAGTAGACCAATCCATTTTTTTTGGAAGCCTGATCTCGATGAATATAAAAAAGCAAGACAGATTCTTGGCCATGACAAGAAGTAAACATTTTTTCTACTAACATTGATGTACTCGCTTCAAAAACCTTCAAAGTTGCCAGCTGCCGGCATAAAGTTAATTTTCCAACCAGTAAACCGGCATATTTATTTCTTTGGGTATTCTCCGGCTAAAAAAATCTATTAACACATTATATTTTTCTAATTGGTGGATAGGACGATTACACGAAAAACACATCTCAACTTTATAACAACAAAAAGACCTTGTAGGGTCTTTTTTTATTGCTACTATAGACTCCACTTTATATGCTTGGTAGCACAGATGATATCTGTCACATCTATAATTGCAATAACAATGATATTATCGATATTTCTTTTAATATTAATAATATCAGTGCTTTTCACTTCAACTATATTATTAATCGTAATAACTGTCATTCTGTCCTTAATTGTATCAACGTCAACGATATTATTCGCATCATTACTGATCTTACGATCATCATTAATATCTTTATCCTTTGTATTCGTTTTATCATCAGATGCATTAATATCATTTGATATCTTGCATATATCAATATGATCATTATTGTTTATATCATAGTTATCATTTCTATCATATATCACAATGTCATCATCAATACTATTTATATCAATTCCATCATTAATGAATTTAAGATCAGAATTATTATACTTATTCTTTATATTCGTTTTATCATCTGACACATTAATATTATTTGGACTCTTACATACTTCAATATGTTCATTATTATTAATATTATTGTCATCATCAATACCATAAATCATAATGTCGCCATCAATATCATCTGTATTAATAATATCATTATTAATCTTACTATATATATTAATATTATTATCCTTAATATTCTTTTTATCACCTGAAACATCAAAATCATTTGATATCTTACATATATCAATATGATCATTATTATTTATATTATTGTTATCATCAGTACACCTTATAGCATATGAATCTTAAAGTTTACAAATACGGTTGATATCATAAATAATATAAATGATATTTATATCACTGAACACTTAGAAGTTATACATAAGAGAAGTATTCTTTTGCATAATGATATTATTTCTGTAATTAATATCATTATTAATTTTGATATATGTAATGATATTAATATCACTTATATCATTTATGTTGCTTGAATCACTAATATAATTCACAACAATAGAATCATTGATATCATAAGAGTTATAGACTATATTAATATTAGCGATGTTTCGTGTGATGCTTATAACATTATTCTTAAAGATGCTACTTGACTTGTTTACTTTTGTATAATATACTTTTACTAAAGTAAAATAAAAGGTGGTTATAATATGAATCAATCTCCAAATGCAAACGTAGCAAGTGAAGATAAACAAACTAAATATGCCAAAGTTATTAATGTAGCCAATTTTAAAGGAGGTGTTGGTAAAACAACAACCACAACTCTAGTTGGTAACGAGCTGGCCAAAGCCGGTTTTAAAACATGCGTATTGGACTTAGACCCTCAAGCAAATGCAACAGATATCCTTTTGCTAACGGGAAAGTTATCTCAACCGGAGGAAACCATTTTTTCCGGGTTTAAAAAGCGTGATTTGACAAACTGTATTGTGAATATTAAGGAAAATCTCGATTTAATTCCTGCGGATCTAGATTTAGTCGGTTTCCCACTTTTTCTCAATGAGATTACAGGAAATGACCTTTTTAAACGCGCTTTCTATTTAGATCACTTACTTCAACCAATTAGAGAGTTTTATGACTATATTATAATCGATGTACCGCCTACAATCAGCGATTTTACAAATAACGCAATCATTGCTTCTGATTACGTATTAATTGTTATGCAAACCCAAGAAAGATCGCTCTCTGCTGCGGAAAAATTCCTTCCGTATCTTCAGGAAATGGTTGATACCTATAACGCCAATATTGAGGTACTCGGTATAGTGCCAGTCCTAGTCAAAAACAATGGAACTGTAGATAACTATATCCTTGATGAGGCAAGGAAAACCTTTGGAGACAGCCTTTTAAACTCGACTATAAAAATTAGAGAACGTATTAAGCGATTTGACATTAACGGAATTACAGAAGAAGATGTACATGATAAAGAGGCTCTTGGACTCTTTAAGGATCTTACTGATGAAATCTTAGAAAGGCTTGAGGAAATATGACCAAACCCTTAAATAGACAATCGAAAAGCTCGACTGCAGTTAATCCATTTACGGCAGAATTAAAGACTGAGCAAACCGACAAAAGTGCAACACCAAGCAAAAAGAAACAAAAGAATGATATCCCCAAAAAGACTATGAGAGTGTCGGTTCCTGTTCACGACAAGATTTCAATTCTTCATGATATTATATTCCTCGGTGAATCCGATCGACACATTTTAGAGGAGACACTAGATCGCGCCCTGGACAAATTGATTAATTCTCTTGATGAAGAAGAAAAAGCGATGTTTAATTTGATGATCAAAAAAAGGACTGGAAAAGGCTTAAAAGCAACGGATAAAAAATAAAAACAGACTCATAGTGGGTCTGTTTTTTGATAGCCTGTTGATTCAATAATTGGGAGGAGAAAATTTCTTCTAAATCCAAAAGTATTTTAAATCGAGTAAAATTATGATAGAATAACCTCAGATATTGTTTAAAGATGCTAAAATTTGATGAAAAAAATCCACCTAGCGGATACTCATTTAACTGACAGCGGCCAAACTGAGAAGTTAAATGAGCCTTTAAAAGGCGGATTCATTCTTGTATATTTACTTAATTACATATTAACACTTTTTCATGCTATATACAAGTTGAATTCCTCTTTTGCTCTCCCTTCGGTGGAACATTTGGAGGCTTAAAAATGAGTGAAAAGTTAAACTTAAAAGGTAATTCGGATGAATTAGTTTACTACAAGACATTACCTACCGGAAAAAAAATCGGTCGCACACGTGTTAAAAATGGAGAACAAGAATTATATTACGTTTCGGAAACAGAAGAACATATTTTAAGTGAGAACCAGGTGAAAGAATTTCAGCTTGATAAGTTTGGTGAGCATATCCCTTATATGGATGGCCATTTAACAATCATCAATAACTATTTTTTTGACTTCTGGGGATACTTTTTAGGAGCAGAAGGAACTGCTCTCTTTGCTCATTTAAAGCGCTATGCATATGGAAATAAGGATTTTTGCTATCCAAGTGTAGATTTAATCTCTTTGAAAATGGGAAAAAACCCGGTAACTGTACGAAATTATATGAAACTGTTAGAGAAGTACGGGTTTATTTGGAAAATCAATGTTAGAAATAAAACCCGGGACTATACAGAAGAATCTCCGATATTTAAAATTCGAAAAAAGGTCCCGTTGCTTCCTGAAGAGCTTATCTATGGAAACCCTTTAATCGAGATTGATAACGATGAAGAGCCTTACATGAAGAAAGCACTTAAAAAAGAAAAAGAGGGCCTCCCTAAAGCTTTACGAAAAGCACATGATGAATTTCTAGAATCAATGAAAGATGAATCTGAAACAATTGATATACCGAAATTAATTGAATATGATGCTATTTATCAAGATATTTTAAGCAAAGGCAAAATTAGAAAGACTATTGCAAAACAGATGCCGCAGCCGTCATCAGCTTTTAACAAAATTCCAATTTCAGAAGAAGAACTGGCTGTAACAGAAATATTAAAGGACCAATTAAAAGATAAAGTCTCAAAACCATCTTACGAAACTTGGTTTAAGAATATCAAACTTAAATTTGAAGGTCCTGTTTGGGTAATCCTAGTCCCTAATGACTTTGCACATGATTGGATATCTCAAAGATACGTATCGCTTATAGAGGAGATATTAAAAGAAACCCAGGGGCAAGTGAAGAGGGTTGAAATTAGGACAATCAAATAATCATTAAAGAACTGCTGAAAATATTTCAGCAGTTTTTTTGCGCTAATATCAATAAAGATTAAATTTTGAAGAGTCTATGCTTAATATTTAATGAGGTCTAATTAAGTTTTAATATGACCCTACTTAAAATTTAATGGATACCCTAATTAAATTTTAAGCAGGGGTCATTCATAAGAATATTCTCTGATTTCAATACCGATTAAATTTTAATCAGGGTTACTTAAAATTTAACTAGTAATTTATCCACAGATTTCTCTCCCCCATTAAATTTTAAACCCTATTTAGATACTGATTAAAATTTGATATGGGGAGGGCTTAAATTTTAATCCAAAATAAAAACAAGTTTTTAAGAATCTTTTAAAACATAATAAAAAAGCTTCGCTTATGCGAAACTTTTTATTTGTTCTTTTATACTTTGCGTTAATTGTTTTCTAACCATAAATTGTATTCTGGTTTCAACAATTTTTTCGGGGATCCTAAAACGTTCAGATGCCTGTGTGATAAAGTGTTTGTTTGAGAAGTCGATAAACCTAAGCATATGATAAGGAATGGCTTCCAAACAACATAGCTCTTGCGCTTCTTTATCTTGCCTTCTGTATTGATCTGAGTCCATTTCTAAATGATTCCCAGAGTGCAGTAAGATATGGGAAAACAATTTGTGGAACTCATAATTTCTTTCTTTCTCGTCTGCCCTCCGATTTAATAATATGATTTTTGTATTACCGTCTGTATATGCAAATGAAGTCGTACTCATTTGCAAGTCAATATTAAACCTTTCAGCAAGGATTTTTGGCTGTAAATCAATTGGAGTTTTTATTCCCTTTTGCAATAAAAGATTAGAGACACTTATTTCTAGCCTGGATGGCAAGTAGCCCATGAAGACTACCTCCTTTCATTTTTTGTAATTATGGTGGGTATTATGACTCATTATCGCTTTCTTATTATTTAACATCCAAGTTGTTAATTCAAGTAATCAATTCTCTTTTTCACTACGGTTGTACTTAGCACGAAGTTTTAACAGTTCGATTTGCTCTTTTAAATGCCTAATATCATCATCTGTTAATCCCTCCAGATCAAAAATAAATAAGTTGCTTCCCTCATCGATGTTTTTCTTTTTTTCTTCATCTTCTAATTCGGCAATATAACCAATCATCGTTAGCAATTGATCATTTGGAATGTGCAAAGCCCTTGCAAGCTTTTTGAGAGCATTAGCAGATGGATACGTTTTCTTCCCGGTTTCAAGCATTGAAATATAACCAGCTGATAAACCGGATTTCTTAGCAACCTGTTCAAGTGTCATGTCCCTCATTTTTCTTAACTGACGCAAATACACACTAAACTTAAAGTTCCCTTTATTGGACATTGAGAACACCTCTCGATCTAATGTTGTTTTATGTATAAACGGTTTCACTTATTTTCACTGAATTTGAATAAGTTTTAACCAAGTTTAAAAAAATATTTACTATATTTAAATTTTGTGCTAACCTCAAATATATGGAATTTTGGAGAAAGAGGTTTGCTTATGGCGAAAAAAAGTATTTATTTATTAACTGAAAAAGGCGCGGAAGAAATTGAGCTTTTTATCGCTGCCAGTAAGATAACCCAGCGTGAATTCTCGGAAAAGATTAATGTAAGCCCGTCTTATGTTTCCCAAGTTTTGACCAGAAAAATCAAAGTAACAGCAAGAGTTGCTTATAAAATTACTGACGGAATAAACAAAAAAAACCCACGAGACTTATTTGAAATCTGTACTGAAAATGAAAAATGAAGCAACTTTTTTAAACAGGAATTTTACTGTATTTAAAAAAATGAACTAAAAAATTAACCCTATATGTAATAGTGTCAAGAATTTCTTCCAACCTTTAAATTATAGCATGCCCCACCTTCCTTATAATACACCATATGTAAACCGCCCTCAATAAGCTGGATATTTTGGAATCAAATACAAAACTTTTTACTTTCGTAAAAAAAGACTTTACAAAAGTAAAATAATCAATTATTATAAGGATGTGAAGTTAATGTTCACCGCAACAGATCCTCAGCTAATTGATGAAAGAAGAACAATAACGAACGTAATCGCAAAACTGAAACTATATGAGGTTGCTCGATTACGCTTAGAAAATGATGATTTACCTTCAACTACGAGCAGCTACCAGTTAATACCGGTATGCAATAACCAATTCAACAGTTCAGTTGAGAATTATGTTCAAGAACGGGAGGAGATGATTGAATTTGCAAATAAAGTGGCTAAGGCTATTAATCGATTGGAAAGAGATTTAAGGTTAATTATTATTGAAAAATACATTATGAAGAAGCCTAATCATCAAATTGCTGATCGACTCTGTATTAGTCACCGAACACTTTATAGAAAAAACAACAAGGCTTTGGTGCAGCTAGGTATTGCTCTTGATTTAGTATGCTGGAAAAATTAAACTCACTGCCGATATAAGATTTGGCGGAAAAATTATTTAAAAAAGAGGGAGAGATTTAAATGAAAAACTCAAAAAAAGTAGTTAAAGGTGTAATGGCAGCAGGAATTATTCTCGGAGGTGGTTTAACAACTGCAACAGTACTGCCACAGACTACATTTGCAGCACTTGGAGATACAGCAGAAGTATATCATCCTGAAGATAATCCAGGTAAAGCAACAATCACAATTTCTCAAAAGAACACAGAGGATAATCCTGCATACGTTTCAGGCTACCTCGGCCAATACTTTAAAGGGTACGCTCACAAAAGTGCGACAGGTCAGTGGCAGTATCATGTTGATGGTTACGGATCGAAAGAAGGAGTTTACAATACTGTAGTGGATGGCCAAGTATTGAGAGTCTATATGTCTGAAGGGAAGGAACAAGGGGCCTTTGACATCACGATCAATGTTTCAAACGACACGACTGATAGCAACAACGGATCCGGCGGCACGACGCCAAGCAAAGGGACTAACGACAACACAAACGGATCCGGCGGCACGACGCCAAGCAAAGGGACTAACGACAACACAAACGGGTCCGGCGGCACGACACCAAGCAAAGGGACTAACGACAACACAAA
>NZ_JASGCA010000032.1:0-21546 GCF_030449715.1 Bacillus sp. LB7 | reverse complement strand
GATTCAGAGATTAAAGCAGGCTTAAAATTCTTCACAGATCGAGGCTGGGGAGCATCGGCTCAAAAAACCGGTGAAACTGGATATGAAAAATTCAGTATTGTGACCAACCCAACATTAGATGATTCAGAGATTAAAGCAGGCTTAAAATTCTTCACAGATCACGGCTGGGGAGCATCAGCTCAAAAAACCGGTGAAACTGGATATGAAAAATTCAGTATTGTAACCAACCCAACATTAGATGATTCAGAGATTAAAGCAGGCTTAAAATTCTTCACAGATCATGGCTGGGGGGCGACAGCCCAAAAAACCGGTGAACAAGGCTATAACAGGTATCAAATTGTAACAGCATCTAATTTATCAATCAATGAATACAAAAAAGCCCGTGATTTCTTTATACAAAAAAAATGGTCATTTACTTATACAAAAACAAATGATTACTATTATAAAATTATAATAGGAGAATTTACGGGTTATGATAATGCCTCCTCTTCAGCTTCGAAAATAAGGAGCAAATATGGATGGGATGTTAGCATTAATAAAGTTTTAAACGGCCCGCAAATCATGTATACCGATTACGGCCTCACCCTCAGTGAAATGCTGCAAAAGCAAATGAGCGTGAACCCGCAGACCGACTCTCCGGGTTATGTATCGCTTTCTTATATCAATACGGCCAACAGTACTGTAACAGCAGACTACCTAAATGTAAGATCTTCGCCGAAAGTAGCAAGCAACAACATTGTAGGGCTGCTTGAAAAAGGCGACAAAGTCAGCATCGTCGGCACTGAAGGAAACTGGGCGAAAATCAACATGGGCTGGAGAAACGCTAGCGAAGATGAGACCGTCTATTATATTAATCCGAACAACTTTTCAATGGACAGCAAGTATTACTTCCAGTTCTTGAAATTGTCTCAATATGCAGGTCTATCAGCCAGTGAAATCAATAGCAAGATTTTAAAAGGCAAAGGAATTCTTGAAGGAAAAGGAGCAGCATTTGTAGAGGCATCTAAAAAATACAACATTAATGAATTGTATTTGATCTCTCATGCTCTTTTGGAAACCGGAAATGGAACTTCCCAATTAGCCAAAGGTGTCAAATATAACGGAAAAACGGTTTACAATATGTACGGATATGGTGCATATGATTCTTGTCCGTTGGAATGCGGATCAAGAACTGCCTATGAGCAGGGGTGGGATACACCTGAAAAGGCCATCATCGGCGGAGCCGAACTGATCGGCAAAAACTATATTCACAGAAGCGGTTTTCAGCAAGATACACTGTTTAAAATGAGGTGGGCCCCAACGGCCAGCCACCAATATGCAACAGATATCGGCTGGGCTTATAAACAAGTAAATCGGATGTACAGCTTATACACACTGCTGGACAACTATACGTTGTATTATGACATTCCTAAATATAAATAGGCTAAAAGATCTGACGCACGTTGCGTCAGATCTTTTTTAAATTGAAAAGCCATTGTGATGTTTCACCATACACAATGGCTTTTCAATTTAATTTTCATTTCTAATCATTAAAGTATGCTTCTCGTTATCCACTACAAACAACTGCTTTTTTGTTTTGAAAAAGTATCGTTTATGATCTTTGTCAAATACAGCTTTCTCCTCAGGCAGAGATATTGTAGCCGGTTCGACAACTTGAATGTCGTGGAAGACGATTGCTGCTGCTTTTTGTTTTTCAATTACATAGTCGACTTTTTCATAATCGAGACGAAGGCCTGTACTCCCGTCATCGTGTTTTACTTGTTTGATTCCCTGCAAAGTCTGTTCTAGCGTTTGTTCACTCTCCCCCAAAAAGGAAAGAAAGTATTGGTAAGAAGACTTTGCTTTCTCGGGAAAGTAAGGCGAAAAAGCATTTGCACTCAATGAAACATTTTCCTGGCCTTTTGCTAAGGAAAGACTGCTTTTTTTTACAAAATAGGTTTTTCCGCTAAAACGAATTTGCGCCACTTTGGCATTTTGTGATGAAAGCGTAACTTCAGTTCCAAATGGCAAAGAAGTGGTTGTTTTTTGTTTTAATGCTTGATCACTGTATGTTGAAAGCTGCGTTGATTTGACATAGGCCGGTTGATTCACCTTTGTTAATTGTTCTATTTCTGATACAGCTTGGCGATCCTCCGATTTTTTAACATCGTTTCCCGGAATAGCCCCAAAGGAAGCGATTGTTCGCAGAGGTGTACTCACAAACATTGTTGCTGCTAACGCAATCAGCAAAATTGACAGAAAAGTGATTTGCACCGCATTCGCTATCGTTTGCGGGTTTTTATTATGTTGTAAATAACGACTTGTTCGCTCTTCTGTCTGTTCTTTTTTTCTCAGTTCAATCTGTTCCTGTTGGTATTTTTTCTTTTCTTTTTTTGATAGCTTATTGAACCAGTCAATAAATTCTTTATATTCTTTGACAACCTTTTTGGTTTCATCAAACATGCGCATTTCACCGTAGTGCATCCAGGCAACACGATCACACATTTTTTCGATTTGACCAATCGAGTGGCTTACAAAAAAAATGGTTTTTCCACGCTTTTTAAATTCATCAATCCGGTCCACGCATTTTTGATAGAAGGTCTTATCACCGACCGACAGTGCTTCATCAATAATTAAAATATCCGGATCAATGTGGGCTGATATCGCAAAGCCAAGACGGGATTTCATCCCGCTTGAATAGCTTTTGACCGGCTGATTGATGAAATCACCTATATCGGCAAACTCGACGATTTGATCATAAAGCTCATCAATCTCCTTGTTGGTCAGTCCCATCATCAAGCATTTCAGTCTGATATTATCCTTCCCGCTCAGCTGGTTGTTCAGCCCCGCCGAGATCGCAATAAGGGAAGGCTGGCCATTCATTTCGATTTCTCCACTTGTCGGAGGAATGACTTTTGCCAGCAAGTTCGACATCGTTGATTTTCCGGAACCATTGATTCCAACAAATCCGATGGTCTCTCCTTCATATACATCAAAGGATACGTTGCGTACGGCAAAGAAGCCCTTGTCATTTCTATTTGGTAAGAACAGACCTTTTACCTTATCAGACTGTTTCTCATATAGATGATACTGTTTTGAAACATTTCGAAACGAAACTTTTAGTTTCATCGTATAATCTCCTTACTATGCTTTATTAAAGAAAGTCAACAAACTTATCTCGGAATTTCATATGCAGGATTGAACCCAATGTCAATAATAGCAATGTAAAGATCCAAAAATACAAGGTATATTTCATATCTTGAAAAAACCAATGCCCATTTAAAAAGCTGTTTCTAAAACCATCTATTATATAAAACAGAGGATTTAATTTAATAATCGCCAATACATGCGGTCTGTTTGCCAGACTGTGGGCCACATCCCAAAAAATCGGGAGCATGAAAAACAACAGCCTTGTCCCGGCTTGTAACAAAAATTGATAATCCCTAACTAAAACACTGATTGTCGAATTAAACAGGCTGAATGAAAACATAAACGCAATCATACAGAACAAGTAATAAAAAAATTGCAGCCAATGCAGCGTCGGAAAATGCCCGCTTCCTACAAGTATAAAAACATAGATCAACGTCATTCCAAAGTAGCTGAATAAATTGGAAGCAATAACGACAGCTGGCAGTGAGCTAACCGGAAAATTCATTTTTGATACTAAATTGATTCTTCGAAAAACACTGCTTGATCCGTCAAGAATTGTCGGGCTGATAAAAAACCATGGGATGATGCCGGCAAGCATCCAAATAATAAACGGATAGTGGTCGATATCTGCCCTGGTGCCTTTTATTCCAGTTCCAAAAACAAACCAATAAGCTAAAATCTGTATTAACGGATTTAAAAACTGCCAAACAACCCCTAAATAATTCATTTGATACTTTGACTTTGTTTCATAAACCGCCAGCCGCATAATCAGCGGAAGCGAAGAAAATACTTCTTTAAGAACTTTTACCATAGCATTCATTCTAATCTTCCTTAGAGTTAAAGTTTTGTCTTTTTTTATAGCACCGCTCATTATTGTAACAGATCACGCGCTTTTTTTCACTTTTGACATCGACTCAAAATCGCATTTTCCAGTATATCCAGATTAAACCGATTCGAAAAATTTTTTTGTCAACCATTATCATCTTTCTATACAATTTACTATTTCTTTTTAGCAATTGCTGTTTCACAATATCTACTATAATAATTAAAATGTTGAGGCGTTTGCCTCAACATTCGTTAACTCAAAACTTTATAGAAGGAATTCATAGCTGTTTTATTATATTCAATGTAATCAAAAGACTGCGAGCTATCTACAGGTTCGGTTCGTGCTTTAACTAACCCTTGTTCAAGTCCGGTAACGCTGTCTTCAACTAAAATTCCGTATTTTCCGTTTTCTAATACAGTTCTATTTGCAACAATATCAGTCGCCAAAATTTTCATTCCTAGCGTCATCGCTTCTAGTAGTACCATCGGCTGTCCTTCATAATGGGAAGACAGAACAAAGCAATCGCACATCTTCAAGAAGCCGAATGGGTTGTCTAGCTGGCCAACTAGATATGCATGCTCTTCCAGATCCAAATCGGTTATTAGTTGTTGAAGATCTTTTCTTAAAGGGCCTTCGCCTAAAATATATAACTTACTGTTTGGATAAGTTTGAACATGTGTATGGAAAGCCTTGATAAGGTTATCCTGAGCCTTTTCTGGAGAGAGTCTCCCCATATTGACAAAATTGAAGTCGCTTTCTGATGGATAAGGAATTAAAGTTTTTCCAACCTTTAAGCCAAGAGGTTCAACTTTCTCTAAAGCGTTGCGCTCTATCCACCCTAGCTCTCTATCATGATAAATAACTTTGCAATAGGTACCGTGCTGCGTTGTTGCCTCTTCAACGACTTTTACTTCTTCATGATTGAATTTTTTATAATCCTCTATTATACTGCAACCTTTTACATCATATGGCTTGTTAAAAATATATTCCGTGTCACCTAAATTGATTTGGGCCTCATAATCTACTTGCTTCTCCCCTATAATGACTGTCTCGTCTATAGTTTTAAAAGCATTACAGTCCAACCACCCGATGACTTTTTCATCTATTGAGAAAAGATAGTACGTGCCTTCTTTCGTTTTATGGCTCTTGATGACTTTTGCAATTAAACCGTTGAACTCTTCAGCAGTCGATATTTTTTGGCAGCCATTATTGGGATACGCCTTAGACCAAATCATGTAGTCTTCTCCACTTGTTATCGTTGCTAACAAGTTTAACGCTTTGTCCTCCAATGTTCTGTTGTCCAGCCCTTGGATGATATCAGAATGTTTTTTGTAGTTTTTATGTTTAATCTTATTTTTTTCCTTATTTATAATGGACTGCTGTTCATCCGCACATTCACTATCCAATTCATACTCTTTTACAATTTTCAATGCTGAACTGTCAATCCACCCTATCAAAACATCATTAATGTATATTCTGCTATAGAAAGAGTGCTGTGTTCTAACCTCTTTGTCTACCTCAACAATAATTCCTTTATATTCTTTGCTCGAACTTACTTTTTCAACATCCAAAACTTTGTATGGCTTATTCCAGATGTCGTTTCCTTTAGGATGCTGAATAATCGCCAGTCTATTCACTTCTTTTTCAGTCAATATACTGTCCGGCAATATTTCAAGAGCACCTTCTTCCAGCCATCCAATGGTACTGCCGTTGATACTCAATTTATATAGTATTCTTCCGTCATTTGTATGGGCTTCTCTTAATATCAAGACTTCCTCATTTTCAAATTCCTTAGCTGGAGTGAGTCTGGTATTTGCCTTATCAATTAAGGTATTTACAACAAAGAAGCCATCGGCATTTACAATCTTTGCTCTTGCTTTAAACCTTTTATTATCCACGATGTCAACATGATTCTTGGATCCATTCTCAAGGGGGTTTACCAACTTCGCAGAATCTGATTCAGTATGCTCAATCCCTAGAATTCTTTCGGGATTAATAGAGTTCATAATATAATCAAAATGATCCTCATCAGCATAAATGGACAGATTTTTTTTATTTAGTTCCATTGTTCCTTTTGAAACACTTACCAATTTGTCAAATTTGTTATAGATCGAGAATAGTCCTCTTAAATTGATTCTATGCGGACGACGCCCGTTAACTAATCTCTCACTATCCGATAAAAGATCATTGTGCATATAGCAAATTTTCTTTTTGGCATCTGCGCAAACTAAGAACTTGGCCCAATATAAACTGTAACCACTAAAGTCGATGACATAATCAAATTTGGATTTTCCAAACAGTCTTTGGTGCTCTCTTACATAAGCATCATTTGGATACAGCTCTTTAAGTCTTCCCTTTGCCCCCCTGTTATGAATCAGTTTGTCTTTGTATACCTCTGATAATGTATAGACAGGTAAACCAGGTTTAAATATGAATCTGACATTTTTATTCACCTTGTCAATATTATTGAGCACTTCTTTCTGATGGGGTGTTGCCATAAAACAGCTTACATCATATTTTTCAAAATCGATGTTACTCATTAAGTTAATGAAAGAAGTTGTAATACCGTTATTCTTCATTCCGCCGGGGTATATGAGAATCTTTTCTTTTCCTTTATTCAGATCTTTTATGACATTAACTTGGCCGCTATTTTTGAATATCTTATCAACAACTCTTTTTGTAACATTTCCGTCGTCATAATTTGTAAATTTCGCTTTGTTATCTTGATATTTTTGTTCAAATTCCGAATTCACTTTATTTATATCTTCGATTGCCTCTGTTAGTTCCCTAACATTATATAAAACCGGACCCGGAAGGTCTTCATTTTTTATATACTTTCCTCTTTGTTCGTTGTAATCATCTGCATCCCACATGTAAAACAAAATTGGTCGGTTGGTAACGAGAAAATCAAAAAATATGCTGGAATAATCTGTTACCAGTATATCAATAGTACTTAACAGCTGATTTGTATCCACAAAATCTGGAACAAGTTTTCCTTTAAGTTCTTCTGATTTGACAGCCGTACTATATAAGAAAGGATGAACTTTTATAAGAATATTATAGTCAGTACCAATTTTGTCTTCCAGATAATTCATGTCTGCTACGATTTGAAATACATCATTTTTTACTTTTGAGACACTTGTCCCTTTCCAGGTTGGGGCGTATAAAATTGTTTTCTTTTCAGTCTCAATCTGTAAATCCAATTCCTTCAGAAACCTTTTGAAGTTTTCGGGAACTGTATTAAGTGTCAAATCAATTCTTGGATAGCCTTCTTCAATAATTTCGCCTGTGTATAACCCTTTTAGTTTATAACTGTTGACAAACATATTTGTAGTATGTTTGTTGGGACTTAATAAATAATCTGTACTGATAAAATTCCTTACAACATTTTGTGAATGCGCGGGATTCCCTGGAATATCAAAACCCATGCTTTTGAGCGGTGTTCCATGCCATGTATTGATATACACTTGTTCTTTTTTACATGTGAAAAATGATTGAAAAGTGGAGTTGTTAATCAAATATTTTACTGAGGCTAAGTACTTTAAATATTGCGTTGAATTTCTTTTAACAAATTCAACATTCGGCATATCTTTATACTTCGAAATAACAGGTTCAAGTGCATTAAAATCTTCTACTGACCAAATATGCTTGTAATGCTTAAATTCCGGATTTTTTGTTAAGTATTTAAAAATAGCAAAAGGGCTGTCAGTAATGCTCTTTCCATCACGGCTTTCGTATAATATTGTGTGATCAATAACATTCAGCTTTTCGTAAAATTTAGCATACTGATTATTTCTTCTATGATTTGTTTTCTTCAAATAGTTTTCGAGAGGATCTTTAATAAATTTGACTTTTCTTTTCAAAATTTTTTTATTCATTCGTTCTCGTATCTCCTTGCTCCTTCAAAATTACAGAGGTATTCTTTATGTAACTTTCATGTCATTAAATTAAGCATTAACTGTAATCTTCACACCTTAAGCATATATGTGCCCTCCAACCCTTATATTGATTTATAAAAACATCTCAGTATAGAGTGAAATTTGGATATGATGATGATTGGCAAGAAAAAAAGAAGTAACAAACATCACTTCTAATAAAAAACTGCAACTTTTTAAATTTGATGTAAAACTCATAGTTAGTATTTCGCTATTTTGAAACTGGATTTTTTTTGACTATTGAAGATCTTTATGGTAGAACTTATAATAGCATAAGTTTGTTTAAAAGTTAAGACTATTTATTTTGCCAACAGTTATTCAATGGCTAACTGATCAGTTTATGAAAGTTCCATCATTTTTTTATTAACATTTAGGTTGAAAGCCACTGTATTATACAGTGGCTTTTTTTGCTACTTAAAAATCTTCTCTACTACTTTTTCAGACGATCTGCCCTCTTCCAAGTAGCAAAACCTCTGATAAAAAGGCTCAAATATATCAGGCAGGCGATAACCGGGTGCTTCCGTTTCCCTGATCTTTTCGATGACGGCATCCGTCGTTTTGACGAGCGGGCCTGGAGCTTCTTTTTCAAAGTCAAAGTAGAAGCCGCGCAGCTTGTCACGATACGTTTCAATGTCGGGAACAAAGAAAATCATCGGCCGCTTCAAATTCGCAAAGTCAAAGAAGACGGAGGAGTAGTCCGTGATCAGCAAATCAGACACCATGTAAAGCTCGCGGATGTCCTCATAGGAAGAGAAATCGTATGCAAAACCTTGGTATGGCTCAAGGTCGAAGTTTTCGGCAACCAAGTAGTGCATTCTGAGGACGATCACATAGTCATCGCCAATTTCTTGTCTCATTTTCGCCAAATCCAAATCAAGATCAAATTTGTATTTTCCTTTTTTATAAAACTGATCATCACGCCATGTCGGCGCATAAATGATCACTTTTTTGTCAGCCGGCAGCTTCATTTTCTCTTTTAATGAGCGAACCGTTTCGGCATTGTTGTCCGTGTGGAGAAAATCGTTTCTCGGATAGCCTGATTCAATCATCGTTTTATTGAATTGGAATGCACGGGCAAAGATTTCGGTAGAATATGCGTTCGGTGAGATCAAATAATCCCATTTTGATGCTTCCATCGTGAAATTCTTTTTGTAATTTTCCGTGTTGGTGCCAGGCATATGCACTTCATCCATATCGACGGCAAGACGTTTCAGCGGTGTGCCGTGCCATGTTTGAAGATATGTGGTGTGCTTCGGCTTAGGAATCCATAAAGGCATGCGGCTGTTTACAACCCAATATTCGGCTCTTGCCATGGCAAACAGCCACTTCAGGGTAAACCTTTTGATGTAAGGAATGCCTTTTTCCTCAAAGATATCCGTGTAATCCGGATTTACGCTCCAATACATTTCGTAATCCGGTTTGTTCTCTGTCATATATTCGTAAATCGCGCGCGGATTACAGCTGTACTGCTTACCGGCGAAGCTTTCAAAGATAACGGTCTTCTTTTTCATTGGCAATTTTCCGGCCAGTCCAAAGGTGAAATAATACGCTTTTTTCAAGCCGTTGCCTATTTTTTTCTTTAGTTTATTTTTTCTCCTGCGGAAAAAGGAAACAGTCCGGTTCTTTTTCCCAACAACGAAATAAACAGCCCTTGTTTTAAATGTATAATCATTCATTCTTAAGCGCATACATCTCTTTTTCTTTTGCGGGTAGACATGAAAACGCGCCGGGCCTTTTTCCGTTTCAATGATCGTAAACTGGCTATTTTGCGGGTTCGCTTTGTTTTTCAGCATTAGCGGTTTTGTTCTCTTGATAGCTTTTTCGCCCGTTTCAGGGTCTTCACCGATAAATTCGATGTGAAACTGGAACATGACAGGCATAGCGTTTTCTTCATAAAGCTTTTTGAGATTGATGTGCACCTTAAAGTTTGCTGTTTCATCATCCTCTAATGGGTATTCGAAAACTTTCTTTTCTTCGGCGTCGCCGACCTCTTTTAGAATAAGGCATCTTTGCTTGGCAGTTACCTTTCCATCCTCATTTAGAAAAAAAGCGTATCCTGCAAGGGTAAGTTCTCCTTCAGTGTTTAGATCGATATCAGTTATTTCAGCTATTGTTTTTTGGGGCAGAACTTTTAATGAGAGATTTCCTTTCTTGGTTGTATAGGGAAGGAAAAATACCTGCTTTTGCTCATCCCATTTCCAAGATAGTTCAATTGGCTGAAACTTCGTCTGTATTCTTTTCTTTAAAAGATCAGCTTCCGCTTCACGGATTACTACGTAGAAGTCGATGCATCCTCTGTCTTCGACGTGTTTAGAAAGGGCATCTAACTGAAGTTCTGCACGATATATTGCTTTTTCTTTGTCTATCCTTTCACAAAAAGCCGGCAGCTCCGCTTTTGTTTTGCGGTTCACTGCCAACAGACTGATATTATCGGCGGATACTGAATGATCTAAAGAGAAATCGAGGAGAAGCTGCCAACCCTCAATTTTCAGGTTTATTAATTTGAATTCTATTGGAACTTCCTTAACCATAAAATAAGTCTACTCCTCTTTTTTCAAAATCATCGACAGATAATCTTCTGATTATTATACATAAGATGAACTGAATATTCATCCCGCATCAAACAGTTGTCAGGGATTACCTTAGGAGGGCATCTCCGGCTCTTTTTGCAATGTCCATGAATAGTTGCCTTTTACGGTAATATAAGGTTCAACTTTATATTTTTCCACTAAGAAAGGAGAGGGCATCCCTGCTTGGTCAACAGACAGCCGTTTTAATATTGTAACTTGTTTACGGTTGCTGATAGCCAAATAAAAATCAATTGTTTTAGTGTTATTTGCTCTGATTGTTTTAACATGAAAATGTCGATCAAGATCAATATTAAACCGGTAGACATCTGAGCTTGAATAGGATTTCTCAGGAGAAGAAGCACATATAACAACGGCATTGTTTCTTCTGTCAAGCCCGACAAGCTTTAAATTGTAGCCTTCATCTACCGGAACCTGAGCCTTGAATTCAATGATCAAATTTGATTCATCTATTTTATGCTCTCTCACAGAGAACGATTGTTTACTCGGAAAATTCCCTTTTAATTCTTGTTTTTCTTCTTTGACCTCAATCATTTTTTGAAGTGCGTCAGACCAGCGCTTCATATAATATTTTGTTGTATACTTATCTGCTGTCTCAAATGCATACTTCGAAAATTTTTCATGAAGTTTTTCGTTTTTCATAAGCAAAACTATTTTTTCAGCAAGCTGTTCAATATTATACTTCTCGACGACGAAGCCGTTTTCATTATCCTTAACAAGGCTTCTTGCACCGTAGTCATAGTCGTAAGTAACAACAGGGCAACCGTTACCGAGAGCCTCCATATTAGAAAGGCCGAACCCTTCAAAATGAGATGTTGAAATTGTAAGCCACGCCTTTTGAAACTCGGTATCTGGGTTATTGGTATAACCTTTTAAAAAGACGTTTTTCTGCAAATTGCATCTTTCAATTTCCGCTTTTATTTTATTTTCCGCTCCTCCTGAACCGAAAATTTCCAATCTGGCTTCAGGAATTTCATCTACAACAAGCTTAAAAGCTTTAATAGCATGAGTCAGATTTTTCGATTCAACTAATCTTGAAATGATAACCGCTTTATTCTTTTCACTTTGGGTTTTTAAAACCTTTTTATCAAGCGATTTGTCCATTGTATGTGGAGTATAGAAGAATGTTTTATGCTCTCCGACTATCCTCTGGAAATCTTCTTTCTGCTCTTCAGTGATAAAAAACACTGCATCAAGATTATATAAATGACTTAATAATTCTCGGTAACGCGGCTTTACGTGAAGTGGATTATCTCCATAATGTTTGCTGTGTATAATGGCAGCGTAATAAGAGGAAGCTGCTTTCTTGACTCTAAATACATGTTTATCTTGCCGCCTGCTATCAACCAGGAATAGCTTTGGTTGATCTGTCTCTAATTCAAGAACTTCAATCCAATGCCGCCGCAATTCTGATTCATCGGAAAACTTTAATACTCCATTTTCTGAATACCAGTTAATACTTTTCAGTTGAAGCTCGTTTTGACCTTCGATAAACTCATAATGTTTATCCAGATAAACATTATGATTATCATTAATAAATTCCTGGCAATACAAACGGCCTGTCTCTATATTAAAATAAGATACACGGCACAATAACCCTTGTCTTGTAAACTCTTCCCTTTTAAATCGTTTTTTTTCATTATTCATGTAATCTATACTACAAATTGATTTTCCATCTTCGTAAAAGTTAAAGTTAAGGTTGTTTTTTTGTCTGCGGAAAATTTTGCTGAATTTAGCAAAAAAACGATTTTTATTGTGATTTTTTATTTCTTTTAAGCTGGTTTTTTCAGAAAATAAGCGACCACTAGTATTTTTGCTAAGAAAGTCATTATACATATTTAAAATTCGAGTGAATTTCGGGTGGACTTTCTTATTTTCATAAAGCTGATTTTTTTTAGTTGAAAACTCCTTGTCAAATCCAAATGTTAAAAAGGTTGTAGGCGTCTGAGATAATTTTCCGAACAACTTGGAACGTAGCAGTAGCGACTTTGTCAATCCTCCATAATCGTGAGGAAGGTTTCCTGAAATAAAATAATAGGTCATATTAGGAATAGCTATTCCCTCATTCTTCAAGGGATCACTTTGTTTTTCGCCCAATTTTTTTCTCCCTTTCACTGTAAGCTGGCAATTCGAACTTCTCATTTTAATTCAACAAAAAGTACTTCTTAAAAAAAGATAAGAAGTACTTTTCGAAAGAATTATATAACTTACAGTGGCAAAATGCCAGAATTTATAGGCCGGCGATTTCCTCTTTGATTTTCGTCGTCGAAATCCCTTCAGTTCTTGGCAGGTAGACGACTTCACAGTGTTCTTTTAAGAAATCAAATTTTCCTTCCCAGTCATCCCCCATGACAAAAACGTCAATATCATGGTCGATGACATCCTGGACTTTCTGATCCCAGCTTTTTTCCGGGATGACTTCATCGACGTAACGGATGGTTTCCAGGATAAGTTTGCGGTGCTCATAGCTATGGTAAGCTTTTTTCTGTTTTTGAAGGTTGAATTCGTCCGTTGAAATCGCTACGACAAGATAATCGCCTAACTGTTTAGCGCGCTCCAATAATTTGATATGTCCCCAATGCAATAAATCAAACGTTCCGTATGTGATGACTTTCTTCATGTTAAATTACTCTCCTTCCTAATCTATAACTTCACAAACCACTATGATTAACTTTCAAGATTGCTCTATCCGAAAAACACGTATACTCTTCACTAAAAAATTTTTCTGCATGTCTTCACTGATCATTTATTATAGCACATTGCCTATTAAACGTTAAGCATTGTAAATAGCAAGTGAAATTCCAAATTTTGTTTTAAGATTTATCTTTCATCTGATTTCTGAAGACAGCGTAAAAAATCTTAATCTGTTGTAAAGTTATTGTTAAGCTTTTATGAATCATCTATGTTAAAATATACGTTAGACCGATGGAATTTTTGGGCTGAACCACTTTCCTAAGACATTTTCATTTCGTTTAAACATAAATTTGAACTTTTAAATCGGGAGGAGGAGTTGATGTTGCAAACGGAGCGTATTTATAACCTGTCATATGTAAACGCCGATTTATCCGGCTTTTTGCATCATCTTGAGAAGTCATACATTAATAGACGGGTTGGGGCTTATATCGCCACCGTCAATCCTGAAATCGGATATGCAGCAGCAAAAGACAGCAGCTACTGCGACGTGTTGTCAGCGGCGGATTTTATTCTGCCCGACGGAATCGGCGTCGTGATGATGTCAAAGCTGACGAATAAGCGATTAAAATCAAGAATTGCAGGCTATGATGTGTTTATCAACCTGCTGAAGATCGCCAACGACAAAAAGAAAAGGATCTTTTTGTACGGCGCGAAGAAAGAGGTCAATCAAGCCGTCGTGGACCGTATCTCATCTGAATACCCGGACATCACTATTGCCGGTTGTTCAGACGGCTATGCAAAAGACAAAGAAGCGGTAGCTAAACGCATTGCGAAAGCTAAACCTGACATGGTGTTCGTAGCCCTCGGTTACCCCCACCAGGAAAGGTTTATTTGTAAATATAAGCATCTGTTTCCAAAGGCCATTGCAATCGGGCTTGGCGGAAGCTTCGATGTTTTCAGCGGCACGGTAAAACGTGCGCCGAACTTGCTGATTCGTCTGAACCTTGAATGGCTGTACCGACTCGTGACAAATCCCTCAAGATGGAAGCGGATGCTGAATATTCCGAAATATGCTTTTACCGTTCTGAAAGAAGAAAGGGTTCAAAAACAGAGCTACTATCCTGAACAGGTAAAAGAGCGATCAAAACAAATCGATGCATAGAAAGAGATTAGGTTGAATCATGAAGATACGTTCTTTGTTTGTTATGTTTTATTCGGGTGTTCTTTCGATGGTCAGCTTTATGCTGAAATGGGTAAGACCCCGAAACAGAGCTGTTCTTCTCGTTTCCTTCCCGGATAACGCAAGAGCGCTCCTAAATGAATATGAGGAAACGGGCTGTCCGTTTGAACTGGAAATGCTTTATACACGGCATGCGGTTTCCCTTGCAAATGAATATCCGTCTGTGTCATCATGTTTCATCAATGAAAAAAATCCTTTTCATTTGATGCGGGCCGTTTATAGCATGTTCAAAAGCAAATGTGTAATTACCGATAATTATTTTTTGCTGACAAGTGTGCTTCGTAAACGACCGCAGACAAAGTGCATTCAAGTTTGGCATGCGAACGGCGCGCTGAAGAAGTTCGGTCTTGAGGATATCGGAAATTGCCGCAGAACATCCGCAGATATCAAGCGGTTTAAAAAAGTATACGCCTCATTTGACTATATCACCGTCGGATCGGAAAAGATGGCGGACATTTTCAAGCGTTCATTCGGCGTTAAGGATGAGCACATTTTGCGGACGGGAGTCCCCTTGACTGATCAATATTTTAAAGATGAGACGCGTCCTTATGAATCTTTGGACCAAAAAGTCATCCTTTATGCCCCGACATACAGAGACTATAATATGACAAGCATGAAACTCCCTTTTTCAAAAGAGCAGCTCTCTGAAGACTTAAAGGGAGAATTTTTGCTTTTGGTCAAGCTGCATCCTGCTGTCCGTAAGAATATCAGACTTGAAGAATATGAAGGTATGATAAAAGACGTTTCAGACCTTCCCTTAAAAGATCTGCTGCATGTAAGCGACGTGCTGATATCAGACTATTCCTCGATCCCTTTCGAGTACGCCCTGCTCGATAAACCAATGCTGTTTTACACTTATGATCTTGAAGAGTACGATAAAAAACGCGGTTTGATTGACGACTATGAAGCGGTGATCCCAGGGAAGGCCTGCTGCAACCGCGACATGCTTCTTAACGAATTAAAGAACATTCACCATGCGTATGAAGAGGTTAAACGATTTTCAAATGAGTGGAATGAGTATTCAAGTGGTGATTCCAGCAGGAAGCTGCTGAATTTTATTAATGAATTGTGCAGATAAGAATTAAACCGAGGTGTTTAGCATGCATTAAAAAACTGGCATAAGAGTGTGCCAGTTTTTTTGCGTTATTATATTTCTTCTTTATTTAAAAGGTTTTCTATAAAAGGAACTAGTTTTGTTTTAAGTTCAGGATCCTGCATGGCGAATTCAAGCGTCGTTTGAATAAAACCAAGCTTTTCACCGACGTCATACCGTCTGCCCTCAAAGTCGAATGCAAAAACGCGCTGAATTTCATTTAATTTTTGAATCGCGTCCGTCAATTGAATTTCTCCGCCTGCTCCGACTTCTTGCTTTTCTAAATACATGAAGATTTCAGGAGTGAAGATATAGCGGCCCAGGATCGCCAAGTTGGAAGGGGCAGTTCCCGGCTTTGGTTTTTCAACAAAGTTCTTCACTTGGTAACGGCGTCCTTCTTTTGTGAGAGGATCGATGATTCCGTAGCGGTGTGTTTCGTCTTCAGGCACCTGCTGAACACCGATGATGGAAGAAAGGGTTTTCTCATATTCATCCATAAGCTGGCGTAGCCCCGGTGTTTTGGCCTGAACGATGTCGTCCCCGAGCAAAACGGCGAAAGGCTCATTACCGATGAAGTTGCGCGCACACCATACGGCATGTCCAAGTCCTTTTGGCTCTTTTTGTCTAATATAATGAATGTCCGCCATATTGGATGCTTTTTGAACCTTTTCAAGTAGCTCTTTTTTTCCTTTTTCCTCAAGATTACGCTCCAGTTCAGGCGCGTGGTCAAAATGGTCTTCGATGGCGCGCTTTCCTTTACCGGTTACGATAATGATATCTTCAATACCGGAGTCGATTGCTTCCTCAACTATGTACTGGATCGTCGGTTTGTCGACAATGGGGAGTATCTCTTTTGGCATTGCTTTTGTTGCCGGCAAAAAGCGGGTTCCAAGACCTGCCGCAGGTATAATGGCTTTTCTTACTTTTCTCATTAATAAAGCACCTTCCTTAAAGTGGATGTGATCATACAATAAACTTTACCACAATTCGAGCATTTTCACACGTATCATAGAGCAAAGCATTTATTATGTTATTAGGAGAAAAGGATGATTTATGACAACAATTAATGTTATTATAAAATACAAGCTGAAGAAATCCCTGGGGAAGGATGGTAAAATGGAAAAACTAAAAATCATGACTATTTTTGGTACAAGACCTGAAGCAATCAAAATGGCTCCTCTTGTACTTGAACTAAAAAAACACCCGGAGATTGAATCGTACGTGACGGTCACGGCACAGCACAGGCAAATGCTTGATCAGGTGCTTGCCGCGTTTCATATTCGGCCTGATTTTGACTTGAATATCATGAAAGAACGGCAGACATTGGCCGACATTACATCAAATGCACTGACAAAACTTGACCGGCTTTTTCAAGAGATCAAGCCTGACCTTGTTCTCGTACACGGCGATACGACGACCACGTTTGCAGGCAGCCTTGCCGCCTTTTATCACAGGATTTCAGTCGGCCATGTCGAGGCCGGATTGAGAACTGGGAACAAGTACTCTCCATTTCCTGAGGAATTAAACCGCCAGCTTACAGGTGCGATTACGGATTTTCATTTTGCGCCGACAAAGCAGGCGGAGGTCAATTTGTTAGCTGAAAATAAAAATGTCGATTCTATTTTTGTTACGGGAAATACAGCCATTGATGCCTTGAAGACAACGGTGCGGGAGGAGTATTCGCATCCAATTCTCGATCAGACGGCTGGCAGCCGGATGATTTTGTTAACCGCGCACCGCCGCGAAAATTTAGGCGAGCCGATGGAAAATATGTTTAGAGCGATCAGGCGGATCACCGAAGAATTCCAAGACGTGCAGGTTGTGTATCCCGTCCATTTAAATCCCGTCGTCAGACAGGCTGCTGAACTGCATTTCGGCGGTTCTGACAAGGTTCATCTAATTGAGCCGCTGGAGGTCATAGATTTTCATAACTTTGCTTCCAGAGCGCACTTCATTTTAACAGATTCCGGCGGTGTGCAGGAAGAAGCACCTTCGCTCGGGAAACCTGTTCTCGTATTAAGGGATACGACAGAGCGTCCTGAAGGCATAAAAGCCGGAACATTAAAATTGGCTGGGACGAATGAAGAAGACGTGTACGAGCTGACGAAGCAGCTACTGAATGATCCTGATGAGTATCAAAGAATGTCAAAAGCCTCAAATCCATACGGTGACGGAAACGCATCTAAGCGCATCGTTGGCGAGATTCTTTATCGTTTTGGCTATCGGCCGGACAAGCCTCTTCCATTTCATGAACATTAAAAACGAGCTCCGCATGCTATGTGCGGAGCTCGTTTTGTTAATTCTTAAGCGCAAGGCTTTCTTTTAATTCTTTTGAAATCGATTCACGGTCGCTTTCGTCGACCTTATAGTAATAGATTCCGTCAATTTTGGTTCCCTGGCCTTTAAGTTGATGTTGTACGACATTGTTTCGAGCTGATTTGTAGTTTGACTGAATATCCCACATATTGTCAAACGTGAGGTTTGTTTTCACGTTGTCTTCGATGACCTGGAACATATCGCTGAATTTCGTTACGGAAGAGATATTGGCCCCTTTTTTGATGATGCCTTCAATGACCTGGCGTTGACGTTCCTGCCTTCCGAAATCTCCTCTTGGATCCTTTTTCCTCATCCGGGTGTAAGCAAGCGCTTCTTCCCCGTTCAACGTGATTTCGCCTTTGCTGAATGAATGCCCGTCATAGTTGAAAGCAAATGTGCTGTTCACCGTAATTCCGCCGAGCGTATCAACAATATTCCTGAAGCTTTCCATATTCACTTTCACAAAGTAATCTACAGGCACGTCCAAAAAGTTTTCAACCGTATCGACGGTCATTTGGGTTCCCCCGAAGGCGTAGGAGTGGTTAATTTTGTCCATCTTTCCTTTGCCGATGATTTCGGTGTACGTATCACGCGGTATGCTTACCATTTCTGTTGTATTCGTTTTTGGATTCACCGTCATGTAGATGAGGGAATCAGCCCGTCCTTTATCGCCTTCCCTTTCATCGACTCCCATGATTAAGACTGCAATTGGATCCTTGCTGTTAACATCCACCTGCTTGTCCCGTTTATCAGATTTTCCGATATCCTCATGAATGCTGGCGATGGTTGAAGCTGCTTTGTTCCAAAGGTAGAAGGCATAGCCGCCGGTACATAAAACGAATAAGCCAATAATCGTTAAAATAATGAAAAGGACTTTTCTTTTCTTTTTTCTTTTTTCAGCTCTCATCATTTTCCTCACTTTATAGTTTTTATCATCTGATTTGATTATAAATTTTAAAAATAATAGAAACAACTAATTTTTTTCATATCTTAGTTTTAATATTACAAGTAGATTAAATAGCACTTAAGAATGTTACAAAGAGCCGCTTCCTTCTATAAAATTATAAATGTTTGTCGATAAAAAACAAGAGGTGATGAAAAATGAAGAAATTTGCGGCATTTATGTTCTTTATGCTTCTTCTGGCCGGATGCGGTACTGCCGAACAGGTAAAACAAGGCGAGCAAACCGACCAGGTTCAAACGGAGGACGGTACGTACGTGGGACAGGCAGACACTCATACAATTGAAGTGAAGATAAACAACGAGCCTGTCAGCTTAAATATTGCCGGTGACTATGAAGGCGACATTGACAAATTAACAGACGGACAAAAAGTAAAAGTGACTTACAAAAAGACCGAGAAAGGACAGCTTGAATTAAAGAAAATTGAAAGTGAGAAATAATTTAAGTTTGTCAATGAAGAGAGGCTTTTTGGGGTCTTGAAGAAAACGAAGCAAGCGATGCTGTTTACGCTTTTTCACGATGTTGTTGATCACGCCTTCCGTTTCTTTCGCTATGAATTCCATACCAGTTAAGCTTACCAACTATGTCAGCAATATGGCTAGCCTGGATATTACAACTGCCGGAAATGACAAAGTGAGCGGCAGCAATGTGGCGGAACAAAACGATTTAACGGTCAACACGTTATGATATTAGCGGCAAGAAAATTTTTACCGTGGAGTCTGGATATACGTCAAACAAATCAATATCCACATTCCTTTCGAGGACTAGCTGGCTGTAAAAAGCGTAGGCTGTATCGGCCTGTACATATTCGGTCAGGAAAATTGGAAAAAGGGGCGAATACAACGGTATTTCAAGTTTACGGCAGATACACTTGTCTTCAAACACTTGCAAGGTCGTGAATTAAACGAAAGGAAAGGTACTGAAATATAATGGAAGCCTAATCATAGCAGTATTCGAGCTATGGGAGTTTAACTGAAGCGAGCAATGAGGTGTGGAGCTTTAAAATCCCTTATCTCATTGCAAAAAAAGTGAACCCGCAAAGCGGAAGCCGGATCGGGGAATTCATATAGTTCTATTTTAAAATTCTATTATCCGACAACGACTTTAACGAACTATTAAATTAAAATTCAAATCGGAAACAGGAGGCAGCCTCGTCTCTTGTTTTCCTTTTTATTGCCGAATGATTTGAAATATTTGGAGGGGAAGATATTGCGATCTTTATTAAAAGTCCTAACATTTAGCTTTTTAGGACTTATCCTTTTTATACCTTCTGCTCTTGCAGACAATACAGCAAACATAATTGCAGGAAAAAATCGATACGATACAGCGGTGCAAGCATCAAAAAAAGGCTGGTCAACCGCCAGCACCGCAGTCATTGTAGGCGGAGGAGCTTATGCGGATGCTATTTCTGCGGCGCCGTTTGCCTATCAAAAAAATGCACCGCTTTTATTAACAAATGCAAATAATCTGTCAAGCGAGACAAAATCTCGTTTAAAAGAATTAAAGACAAGAAACGTTTATATCATTGGCGGGACATCTACCGTATCCAATACAGTAGAAAATCAAATTAAAAGCCTTGGAATCACCGTCAAAAGAATTGTTGGGAAAAACCGTTATGATACGGCAGCAAAAGTGGCAAAATCTATGCCAAGCACTTCAAAAGCGATTGTCGCAAATGGCTTTTTGTATGCCGAACCGGTAGCCATCATACCTTATGCAGCTAAAAATGGCTATCCAATCTTGTTTACAAATAACAGTACACTCAATAGTTATACAGCTGATGCGCTCAAAAGCAAAGGGATTAAACAGACATATGTTATCGGAGGAAATGGCAGTATAAACAGCACATTATATAAAAGACTCCCATCGCCGACCAGAATCGGAGGAGTAAACCGCTACGACATTTCTGTGAATATTGCAAAAAAGCTTACTCTAAATACAAGCAATACTTACGTCAGCAATGGATATTCTTATGCTGACTCTATCTCAGGAGCAGCTCTTGCTGCGAAACAAAATAAAGCGATCATCCTAACAAACGGGGAAAATTTATCAAAAGAGCCGAGAGCTTTTATCGGCAATAAAAATATCAAAAACTTCTCTGTTATTGGAGGAACTTCTTCTGTGACCTCGAAGGTTGTGACCCAGCTTAAAAATCCGGCAGTTGGTAAAACGATCTTCATCGATCCGGGGCACGGGGATCAGGATCCTGGTGCAATCGGCAACGGCCTGCAGGAAAAGGACGTCAACCTGGATATCGCCAAACGGCTGAACAGCAAGCTGAACAGTGCAGGCGCTATTCCGGTAATGTCACGGTCAAACGATACGTTCTATTCGCTTGAAGAACGGGTGAAAAAGGGCGCTAACGCAAAAGCTGATCTGTTCATCAGCATTCATGCCAATTCATATACGTCTTCATCACATGGCACTGAAACGTATTATGACAAAACCTATCAAAGCGCCAACAGCCAGCGTCTAGCGGAATTAGTTCAGCCGAGGATCGTCAGCGCATTCGGAACAAGAGACAGAGGCGTGAAAACAGCAGGGTTCTATGTGATTAAGTACTCGAAAATGCCGAGCGTTTTAATAGAAACCGCCTTTATCACAAATTCGTCTGACGCAAGCAAATTAAAAAGCGGTACGCTAAAGGATAAAGCGGCAAAAGGAATCAATGATGCTGTTTCAGCATACTATAGATAAAAGGGGGCTTGCGAGTCCTTTATGTGGAAAAAGAAGCCGAACTTCGGCTTCTTTCAGACCGTTGACAAAATAGGTCGGATTTCTATGATCCGACCTATTTTTGTCCATTTTGTTCTATTTTTTCGAC
>NZ_JASGCA010000031.1:0-22791 GCF_030449715.1 Bacillus sp. LB7 | reverse complement strand
AATTGGACTTGGAAAGGTCCTCATCGCCAGCTTTTTCGTCGAAAAAATAGAACAAAATGGACAAAAATAGGTCGGATTTCTATGATCCGACCTATTTTGTCAACGGTCTGAAAAATCCCTTAGCAAGGGATTTTTTCGTTTTATTTTCCTTTCTCATCAGTCGGAATCTGGATCAGGGAATTCGATCCTGTCGCTTTAGGCATTTTTCCGTCCCATTTTTGGATCCATTGATACTTGATCATTTCATCTGACATCGATTTTTTAATAATTTCATTATACTCGGCAATACCTTGGGCTTCGATCTTTTTCTTTTTCGCTTCCGCTTCGGCGATCTTCAGCTCTGTCTGCGTTCTTTCCAGTTCCTGCGAAGACTTCACGCGCGCGTCAATCGCTTCCTGGGTCGCTTTATCAGGCTTTGGCACACCGAGTGTTAAATCGTCAATGACAAAGCCGAGTCCCTTCATATCATCTGCAAATGTTTTTTGGATTTCTGCAGCGGCATCTGATGATTTTTGTCCGTATGTATCAATGACGGAGTATTTGGAAATCGACTTTCTTGCAGCGTCCCACAGCCTTGTTTTCAAGTAGCTGTTTTCAATTGATTCAATATCAACCGCTCCGAATTTATTAAACAATTCTACGACTTTATCAGGCTGAACGACATAGTTGTAGGCGATGTCCATTGAGATGTTTTTGCCGTCAGAAGTAGCCACTTGAATATCCTGATTGTTTACAGTCTGCATCCGCACCGGATATCTTGTGACTTTGTCAAACAGTCCGACTAAATGCCAGCCTTGATCGAGCGTTTCCGATTTCACCCCGCCATTCGGGGAATAAACGACGCCGACATATCCGTTCGGAATTTTCTCGATGAACAGGGAAGCCGTGAATCCTCCAATAATTAAGGCAACAGCGACAATAATGCCGCCGAGCAGCGTTTTGTTTTTATTCTTCTTTGGTTTTTCATTCATCTTTGTCATCCTCCAGCGTTTTCTTTATTTTGCTCGCCCCGCTTCCGACTTTTTTAAAAAGCGGGCTTAACATAAGCCATAAGCCAAACCCTATAATGGATAGCAATATGATCGAACCAATCATGACTTTCACTTTTGTTTCACCCCTTTTGCATTTGTTGATTGATCGTATGACTAAATAAAATCATTTCACTTATGTTTACGTTCATATGAACTTAAAGTTTCATTTTTTTAAAATTTAATAGAAAAAATTTTATTTTGTGAAATCAGTGGCATCGGTTTAGGATATGTCGGATATCTTATTCTTTATGCCGCTTATATGAAAGTGTGTTCGTATATCAAATAAAGAAGCGGCATGCCGAACCAACTATAAGCTGGGCACATACTAAAAAAAGAGCCAATCATTTGGCTCTTTTAAAAATATTAAATTTCAATTATTGTTGATTGCCCTTTTTAACCCATTCAGCCACTGTCACTGTGCGTTTAGCTTGATGTTTCACTGCAGCTTCTACGTCTTCAATCATCTTCCCGTTTTGATCGACTGTAACACTCGTTCCGTATGGATTTCCGCCAGCCCCGAAGAGGACAGGATCAGTGTATCCAGGAGAAGCAATAATAGCTCCCCAGTGCATCATTGAAGTATATAAGGACAAGATCGTTGCTTCTTGACCACCATGTGGATTTTGAGCGGAAGACATTGCACTTACAACCTTATTCACTGTCTTGCCGTTTGCCCAAAGTCCGCCTTGTGTATCAAGAAATTGTTTCATTTGCGATGCCATATTGCCGAAACGTGTTGGTGTACTGAATATAACAGCATCTGCCCACTCTATATCTTCAGAGGTTACGACTGGAATGTCTTTTGTTGCATCAACAGTGGATTTCCACACTTCATTTCCCTCAATGACTGATTGCGGAGCCAATTCTTGTACTTTTAAAACTTTGACCTCAGCGCCTGCTTCTTCTGCTCCTTCTGCAGCCCATTTGGCTAATTGATAGTTTGTTCCGCCCATACTATAAAAAACTACAGCTAATTTTACATTTGACATATGATCCATCTCCTTTGATTTTCTAAATAATTTGTTTAAAAATCCCATGTTTTCATACCTGCTTTTTTGTTTTCTTTTCGGCAATCCTTTTAAGAACCACCCCCTTGAAAGTGTTTCGCTGCCATTATTATTCCTTGCCAGAATAAACTTAAAACATTTCAATTTAATAAATCTCAAATTCGAGATATTGTGGCTGGTTATATTACTTCGATCTTTTTCTGGTGAAGATTTCGCCAATCTTTGCGTAATCATGCCCGGCTAAACGACTGATGGCGCCGAGGCCTTTTGGATCGATTTTTCCATTCTCATAGATGCTGCTTTCGATATGATATTGAACGACTCTGCCTATCATAAAATCGCATCCGTCAGAGTGCTTAACCCCCAACTCTAATGAATACTCCAGAACACACTCCATACGCACTTTTGCTTCTTTCACGCCCGGCACCGAGACTTTCACACTTTCAACGGGGGTTAACTCCGCGAACTGAACTTCACTTTGACTTGGTGGTAGGCTGGCAGCCGTTAAATTCATTTTTTCAACGTTTTGTTCATCAACGATATGGACCACAAATTCTTTGCTGTTCAAAATGTTTCTCGCTGTATCCTTTTGGCTCCCTTCAAAACGTTGAATAGAAAGGGAGATCATCGGAGGATTTGAAGATACAATATTAAAGTAACTAAAAGGAGCTCCGTTTAAGACGCCCTCCTCTGATAAACTTGTAACAAATGCAACAGGTCTCGGTATAATACTCCCGATTAAAAACTTGTAGTTCTCTCTTTCTGTTTTTGTGTTGGGATCAATGGACAGCATCGAATCACTTCCTTACAAAAATTAATCCAGCGCCTTCACTGTTACAGGAATTAATCTTCTTTCTAACTGCTCTCTGTAGTGTTCATACTGGGCCGGCAGCATTAACTGTTCTCCCATTGTCTGATATGATTCATCATGGGCGAATCCTGGTGGATCTGTTGCAATTTCAAATAAGATTTCCCCGTGTTCTCTGAAATAAATCGCGTTAAAATAATTTCTGTCTTGCACAGGTGTAACACGGTATCCGTTTTCCGCAACATATTTTTGCCATTCCAATTGATCATTGTCATCAATGGCTCTCCAGGCAATATGGTGAACTGTACCCGTTCCCATTTGTCCGCTTCCTATAGTTGTTAATTTCAAATCAATCATATTTCCTATGTCACCAGCAGAACGAAAACGTACAAAATCTCCTTCTTCTCCAACTTTTTCAAGCCCCATGACCTTTTCTAATAATTCAGCCGTTTTTTCCGGTTGTTTGGATAACAGTGTTGCTCCGCCAAATCCTTTGATTGCATTGTCCGGTGTGATTTCCCCTACTTTCCAGCTGTTCTTTTCCCCTTGTTCTCTTTCGACAATTTCCAGATGCAGACCATGAGGATCATCGAACTCCAAGTATTCCTCTCCAAAACGGTTCATTTTTGTATAAGGCACATTGAATTTTGCTAATCTGTTTTCCCAAAAAGCCATTGCGCCTTTAGGAACGGCGTAAGAAGTCACTCCCACTTGACCATCTCCAATGACTCCCCGGCTGGCACCTGCCCATGGAAAGAATGTAATAATCGTTCCCGGTTTCCCGCCTTCATTGCCAAAATAGAGGTGGTATGTTCCCGGATCATCAAAATTAACGGTTTTTTTCACTAAACGTAAACCAAGAACGCCAGCGTAAAAATCCACATTCTCTTGCGGATGGCCGACAATCGCTGTAATGTGATGGATTCCAGTTGTTTTCTTTTTCATTCCATTTCACTCCTCTTTCATGAAACATAGCTTTATGATGAGATATACGTTACAAATTCATTTACAGGTTTTCTAAATCCCCGTGGTTTTCTGCTGTCTATTTTTTCCTTCCAGAGGGTGATCATCATGACAACCTCATATTGTTCACTTATATTCCACACCTCTTTAACCTTTAAAGGATCAAAACAAATGGGACACGTATCCCCGCCTTTTTCTTTAGCAGCCATGAGTCATTCCTGATAGCTTCATCCCTTTGAAATTCTATTGTCTGGATTGATCGTATCGTTAACCATATCATCGTATATTTTTTACTTAGGACTCCGAGCAGTTTTCAACCTTTGTAGATTTCTTTTGCTTGATGAAAAGCCTTTTTGTCACCCAAAACGATGATGACTGCTGATGAGCTTAGGATCTTGTTATGTCATTATGCTCCTGTTCAGAAATAGAATCCCCAGAACAATATTTATTCCTCATTATCATGAATTCATATATTTCGAATTCGAGATATTATGATAAAAAAATTTACATGCTTTGGGCAAGGAAGCCAAGTTTTTTTAACTTTTCAATTAGAACTTCTTTTTCTTTTATATCTAACCCGCCGAAAATGACTTTCATAGCTGTTTTATGTTTTGGAAAAAGGTTGTTCATCAGTGCAGTTCCTTCATTCGTTAAGGCAGCGTATGTTATCCGGCGATCTTTAGGACAAGGCCTTCTCACTATGAGCTTTTTCTTCTCCAGCTTATCTATAACATAGGTAATGCTGCTGCTCGCGATTAATACCTTTTCGCCTATTTTTTGTATCGGCTGATCGCCTTTACTATAGACTAATTCCAGAACAGCAAACTCAGTTGGGTTTAGTCCTAAACATTTAATGTCCTCTTCCACACGCTTTTTAATCGATTGCAGTGCACGAGACAAGACAATAAATGCCTTTAAAGACAACTCCTCTTCGTATCTCTCCATATCTTGACTGCCCACGGTATTCATCCTTTTTAATTATCTCGAATTCGAGATAATTGTATAATAATGATTTGCTTGTGTCAACTTTTTAAAATTGTTTTCATTGATTTGCGGCGTACCATTGACAAAGAGGATTCGAATCTAACACAAAAAACCGCCGACTCAAGGTCGGCAGCGCCGGCTGTTTCAGAAGTCTTGTCATGCATGAAATAGTTTGTCTTTTATCTGGAGATGCAGCTTCGGATTCAGCAAGAATATAATGGACTGAAGCTGTTCCTGTTTATTAATCGAAGAATCCGCGTGGTGTTGATGGTTGTATCCGTTAAAGATCGCTATCAGCGTGGTGGCCATCACCTTCGGATTGAGCTGTTTCTGAACGATACCTTCTTCCTGGAGCTGCTCGATCAGTTCGACAAAAAACTCCCTCCATTGCTCATACAGAAGAGCTACTTTACTTTGAATCTCAGGATATCTATGACTATTTGCCATAAATTCCAAAAATAAAGCTGTCGAATGTTCTTTATTTGATGTTTGAATCAAGTGTTCAATCCCTGTGAGCAATCCCCTCAGCGTCTTTTTTCGAAAACAATTCATGCTGGTTTGAAAGCGATCTTCCATCTGCTCATTCATAATATGGAGAAACAGCATCTCCTTTGACTTAAAATACAAATAAAACGTAGCTTTAGAAAAACCGGCTTCTTTCATAATTTCATCTACAGAGGTTGCCGAATATCCATTTTGGGCGAACAGATGATATCCGGCTTCTACGATCTTTTGAACCGTATTCTGTGTCTTCTTTTTCATTAAGCTGTCCTGTCCTCTCTACTTCTCTAATTAAGTTAAACTATCTATGTATTGAGATATACTGGGAACGTCAAGGACTCGTTATGTGAAAGAAAATTGGAAAAAGACGCTTAAAATCTTTTGCTCAAACATACACTTGCAGCCAGCGCGGACGTTCTTTCATCAAGCATAGCAGTCACATATAAACACCGCCAAGTGACATAAGCCCGGTAAGTCAACAATGCCGATCGCCCTAACAGGCCGGTAGCTGCATGTTCCTTTCCTTGCAAAATTCCCAACATTCATTCTAGCATTTACTGCTAAAAACTTCATATATATTGTAATTTATTTAATTGGATTTTTCTGTTTTTTAAAAGCCTCTATGAAATACCCGGGGTCCACATTCACTTCATAAGCAAATACCCCCTGGTTCGTATGGAGGTAAAGCAAACCGGCCTCGGAAAAAGGTCTGTATGATACATCGTGGACGTGCTCAAGGCGATACTGGCGGCTTGCAGTTAAAATTTTATCGTTGTACAAGTACATTTGATTCTGCTTTTTTGTATAGGTTTGCCGGTTAAAATCAATCGTCCGTTCTGTTTTGTAGTAGCTGACAGCGGCGATGGCCTGATGGCACCCGTCTTTCATTTGAAACCTCCATTTGCTATTCATTGATTAATTTGGACATGACATATTCATCAACATATTGTCCTTTTACTTTCAAAGCGTGCTTTTTAGTGCCTTCAATGATAAAACCCATTTTTTTGTATAAACGCACGGCGGCTGTATGATGGGTCATAACAGTCAGCTCAAGTCTGTGAAGCTTTTCTTCACAGGCCCATTTTTCCAATGCCTGTAGCAGCTTTCCCCCAATACCTTGTCCGATATACGTTTGGCGTATGCCGATGATGACATGGGCGCGGTGGCGTGTTCTCTGAACCTGTCCTCTGACTGCTGCAACATATCCGACTAAGCTTCCGTCATCAGCCGCACAAACAAAAACTTCACACACGCCGGATTGGATCTGTTTGATTTGTCGTTGTGCCTGAAGCTTTCGTTCACCCGGTTCAAACAGCATGAATTCAGATTCTTCATCGATCGTTTCACAGAGTTTGAGATAGCTTTTGGCATCTGAATCCTTTATTTTTCTGACTTGCACGAAAAAGCCCTCCAAACAGTTTTTAGATTATCTATATATTCTGAATTATAATCGCATAAAAAAGGCTGTGCAAACCGCAGGTGCCAAATCAATTCGCAGCTTCATCAAAAAAAAATAGCAAAACCGCCGGCATTACTTTTCAAGCAGCCTCGGTTTCGCAGGGTCGCACGCAGGTTTTTGCGTATTTGTTGATTCAGCGATTTTCATTAAATAATAACATTCTTCCCTCATCATATGGTCTGCCATCAGCGCAGAGAACGTACCGAGCATCTGATCTGTAAGCTCCATCTCCTCCACTTCTTTCAAAAAGGTACGGAACAGCTCGACCTCAAGCTTCACGTCTTTATTCATCCTTCTGAGAGCAGGAAAAGATTCAACATTCGCTCTGAGATATCCCGTCAACTCAACGGATTTAATATAGAACTGTTCAAAATGTTTGACAAACTCCCGGCTCTTCTCTTTCAAACGTTTTTCAACCGCATCCAGGTCATCGGCAATTGCACCAGCATGTCCGGCGGCATCCATCAGCCACAGCATATGGTGGTGCAGCTCATGGAAAACAGGCGGCACTTCCCGTTTTTTCAAGTATTTAAGCACAAGCAAATATTCCTCCAGTTCATTTACCATATGGTTGATAAAAGTCGGAGAAAGGTGAATTTTAATATCGCCTGTCAGGTGCCTTTTAATGATGGAGAGTTTAAATTTCCTGAACTGCAGGGCATATTCTTCAGCTTCAAGCGTTAATGAATACAAATCAGGCGAAGTATTCACCTTTTTCAGCAAAACATCGAACGTCTGCTTGAACTGCTTCGCCTTTTGAATATCTTCCTTTTCCCTTTCGGCCAAAGAATCCAAAATAAAACGCGCATGATCACCCAAAACCTGAAGCCAAAATTTATGTTCGAAAACGGCCGTCTCCTTATAAGTTTTCAAGCTTGCGCCTCCCTTTAAATACCATTCTTCAATATGGCTATTCGCTGCAAGCACGAAATATGATCATGCAAATAGAAGCTGATCAATAAAGATTCGGAGGCAGCACGTCATCCCGGGAATGTTGAATGACTGATGGCGGCGTATCATGAATATATGCAGGCGCAGGTCTTAACACCGGTTTTTTCGCAAGGGGCTGAGGATGTTCAACATACTGAAAAACGCCTTCCCCATCCATGCTTGGTCCCTTCGCCCATCTGCCTGCAGCGCTCTCGTTGCCTCTTGAAAAATTAAATAATACATGGGAGACTTCCCGTTTTTCCAGATTGCGCGGAAATGTGCTTGGGACGACGACATTTTCTTTCGCTTCCAGTTCTTTAATGGCTGCAAGCCACTGGTTTTGATGCATCGTATCCCTTGCAATCAGCCAGGAGAGCATATCTTTGACACCGCGGTCCGTCGTCTCTTCATAAAGGCGGACGGCCTGCAGGCGTCCCTGCGATTCCGCGTTTAAATTTGCCCGGAAGTCGGCAAGCAAGTTTCCGCTTGCGATAATATAATCGGCGGTCCAGCGGTTTCCCACGCTGTCGGCCGGCATCGCCCCTAACCCTGACACTATGGCATGCTGCGGATTCATCCCTCCGAGAATGGCGCCGAGCACCGGATCTTTTGCCGCTTTTTCAAGATCGCCTACCGGCGCACCGTCCAAAAGCCTTGCGATCATCGTCGCCAGCATCTCGATATGGGCGAGCTCTTCAGCTCCTGTATCCATCAGCAGATCTTTGTACTTGCCGTTTCCTCTGACGCTCCAGCCTTGAAAAAGATACTGCAGAGCTACTGAAATTTCCCCGAACTGTCCTCCCAGTATTTCCTGAAGCTTTTTCGCAAATAATGGATCGGGTTTTTCAGGCTTTGCATGATACTGCAGTTCTTTAATATGAAAAAACATAAGATCGCTCCTCTCCTAAAGCTACCTTATGAACGATAAGAACAATAGGTGTTTGTCTATCCCTTTTAAATGAGTTTCTATGAACCGCTAAGAAGGTCTTCAATCCACATATCAACTTGCCGCTCAGACATTCCTCCGACATACATCCGCTCGGGCGATCCTTCCCGATTAATGAATATACTTGTAGGCAAATAATAAATTCCCAAGAACGATAAACTTCAGCCGATTGATCCAAAGCGACCGGAAAAGTTAAGCCATGGCGATCGACAAAGCTCTTTACCGCACCTTTCGATTCACGCACATTGACAGCGATGATTTCAAAACCGTCTCCTTTAAAACGGTTATAAGCTTTTTGCATGACCGGCATCTCCTCTTTGCACGGTGTACAAAAAGTCCCCCAAAAGTTGACAAGCACCACCTTTCCCCGTAATGTTTTCAGTTCGATGTCACCGCCCTCTAAAGTCGATAATTTAAAATGTAATGCCTGCTGATGAAGGGCGGCGCCTGCCTGTTCATTCCGGCCTCCGCCAACATGCTGATAAAGAGCATAACCAGCCGCACAACATAGGAGCAAGAGGATGGCGCATCTCAATAAAAGCAGCGTTTGCTTTTTCATTTTTTTCTCCCAATATGTAACGTTTTTTAGCCCTGATATGAAAAACGCCTCTCCGGGGCTTTCTTTATGATGAGTAGTCCGGTATTTGATGCTCAAAGCCGTAAAAGCCTGTAATTCCAACATATCCGCAGCCCGACACTTTTGTGATATCCAGGAAATGATTGCGGTGCGGCGTCCCGCTCACTTTATCTGCAGCACTTAAATGAAGATGATTTCCCGTAAACTCTTTCTCGCTTAAAGTGATCGCATGTCCTGTTAACGTGATTCTCTGCAGCTTGATATTGAGTGTACAGCCTTCTGCATTAAAAATCGTAAACTTATAATACAGCCATGTCGGGTAGTCATTTACATTGTTGCTGTCCGCCTTAAAAAATCCCACTTGATCTTCAGTCATTGTCATGGTCGTCTTTTTCTCATCTTATGTAACCGCAGCATCAGCAGGCTGAATATGAAAACTGAAGGCCGTCATGATTGAAAACATTATCAAAAATAAAATTTTTTCATTGGCGCCCCTCCTTTTTTCCATATTATAGACTTTATCAAATAAAAAGGATATTGAAATTTAATTTCCCGTCTCCGGATGAGTGTGCCGAACGATCCCTTACAAAAGTGTAATGTTCATGTCACGTTATTCGATTTTTTTATCAGACAATGAATCTTAGAATGATAAATGAGGTGAAATTGTGAAAAAGCATATCGTATGGATCAGCCTGATGATCATATTTACCGCATTATTAAGCGGATGTAACTTAAACCGTGTTGGAACAGACGAATATTATGTTCACATTACCGGAAACGGGAAGGAAGTCACGTCGAAGTTTGACGACGGCGAGGAATACACCGTCTTCAAATATGAACTGGCCGGTTTTGATGAAGACGGTCAAGAAAAAACAATGGAATTCACAGCTGATAAAAACCTTCGCACAGGCGCGTTTTTACGGCTTTTCTATTCTGAAAAAAAAGGCGTGAAATCGTGGGAAGAGGTTGAAAAAGACGACATTCCCGCCAAAGCCAAAGATCGATTAGGTGTAGAAAATTAAAAAAACATGCAGGGAGATGGCGCCGCCATCTCTTTATTTTATCCTTGCATGCCTTCCTTTTTGCTTTTTTTAAGTGATAAAAATTCATCCTGAAAAATGCACATTCTAATAGCGTTACGATAATAGCCGTCAACGAAAAATTCATCCTGCAGCTCGCTCTGGATTGTGAACCCTGCCTTTTTATACAAGTGAATCGCTTTTGCATTATCTTCATCGACGATCAAATACAATTTGTGCAAATTCAAGACGGAAAACGCGTAGTTCATCGCCAAATACGTTGCGCTTGACGAATACCCGTTCCCTTGATGCTCGGGATCAATGATGATTTGAAACTCCGCCCGTCTGTGAATATAATCAATTTCGACCAGCTCAACCAATCCGATCATCTCAGTCTCTTTCTCTATGATAAAGCGCCGTTCGCTTTGGTCATGAATGTGTTTGTCAAACAAATCCTGCAGCTCAACAAAAGTCTCATACGGTTCTTCAAACCAATACGACATAATCTTCGCATCGTTGTTCAGACGGTGGACAAACGGAAGGTCTTCTCTTTCGAGCGGACGCAATTTAAGCTGATTCAACATATCAGCAACCTCCAATATAAATTAAAATTTAAGATGATGTAAGGCGCAGGCCGATCACCCCGACAATAATAAAGCCAAGTGAGATGAGCTGCGGAGCACGAATACGCTCTTTAAACCAAAATAAGCTGACTGCCGTAATGCCGATGCTGCCGATCCCGGTCCAAACCGCATACGCAACACCGGCTGAGAGCACCTGCATGGCTTTTGAAAGGCAGAAAAAAGATAAGCCAAACCCCAACACCATGACAATAATCGGCCATTTTTTTCTTGTGCCGTCTACATATTTCATAGCGATTGCTGCAATAACCTCTTCGATTCCGGAAATCACCAAAAACATCCACGGCATCATCAATCACCTCCTGATTGGGTATTGTTCTCTTTTGTAAACATCTTCATGCCAATAATGCCTCCCAACAGCACGATCAAAAAAAATATTTGCCCTCCTGAAAAGGGTTCACCCATAAAAACACCCGTCACATATGTGCCGGCCGTTCCGATCCCGACAAATACGGTATAAGCCGACGCCATCGGAATGTTCCTGTAAGATCGTATCAGCATGATAAAGCTTGCCGCGATCAATACAAAGATCATCAGCCAATCGGCGAAGGAATCCGCATGTTTAAGGCCTGAGGCCCAAACCACTTCCAAAAAACCCGCAATAATGACGAGGAGCCAACTCAATGATAACACCCTCCCTGTTGTGAATGAACGTCAGTCATTTTTAGCCCGATAAAAAATGAACAGCTGCAGCCGGTCATTTTTTACTTGGTTCCTATGCTTCTCTTTAGAAAAGTAAATATTTCTTTTTTGAACACACTGAGCTCTTCGTCTTTTTCCGCCCCGATGTAATAACGTTCCGCTGTGTTTTCGACAAAGTTGATAATCGTTCTGGCCGTCCAGCGCACATTGATGTCAGGAATGACCTCGTTTTTCTCAACTGCTTCTTCAATAAGTCTTTCAAGCCAGGAATAATAAGGCTGATAGATCGCCTCCCATTTTTCCATCGAATGGTCAAAGGCAAGACCTGAGTAGCAAAGAACGATAATATCCTGATGAAGTTCCGTCATGTTGAACGTCTCATCGATCATGATGTCCAAGGCGGTCCAGAAAGACATGGTTCCGTCGACCTTGCTCTTTATATGGTCCAAAGAATGTGTCAGAAGATTTTCCGCGATCGCTGGAATCAGCGCATTTTTGGATGAGAAATAAAGATAAAAAGTGCCTTGCGCAGTACCCGCCTTTTTCACGATATCTGAAATCGACGCCTTATCAAGCCCCTTTTCAGAAATGACTTCAATGGCCGCCTGCAAAATCTTTTCATATTTGCCGGACGTGTGCTTTGGCATATGGCAGACCCCCTAAAAATGAATGACTATCATTCATTTTAGTGGAGCGGCTTTTCATTGTCAACCGGGCGGCGCAGGACTTATTTCCTTAAAATTTCTTTAAAATCTTAAGCATACGCTGTCTTTGGATATGAATCCCTTTTATACTTTACACATATACCGAAACAGATGGAGTTGATATTGTTGAAACTGCTGATCAAGCTGGTATGCGGAGCTGCTTCTCTTATCGCAGTCGTCCTCGCTGTATGTTTTGCAGTGAAACGGAACAACGACAAACAATAGGAATTAGGAAAAGTTCTCAATCGATTAGACCTCCTACAGATTTCTATTAATCTTTTTGGACTATTATGATTTATGAAAATATAACATATAAATCATTATTCTAATGAGTAAATAAAGAGCTTTTTTAAATATAAAAACCACGAAGGGGCTATAGAATGGAACTTACGATCACCAGAGCACTAAGCGAACTCAAAATGTTGGATAAAAGAATCAAGCGGGCCGTAAATGAGAGCACATTCGGAGGCTTGATGATCGGAAAGAAACTGCCGAACGGATTTCGGACAACCGAAGACTTGGAAACAAGGGCGAAAGCCGATTATCAATCGGTTGAAGCCTTAATCAAAAGGCGAAATGCCATTAAGTCCGCCATTGTTGTATCCAACGCGACGACCAAAATTGAAGTGGCCGGAGTCAAGATGACCGTGGCTGAAGCCATCGAAAGAAAAACCTCCATCAGCTACGACATTCAGCTGTTGGATAAGCTGAAAGAAGTGTACGCTGATTTAGTCGACGAGGCCGACAGCGTCAATCAAAAAGTAACGGAAAGACTGGACAAGCATCTGGAGACTCTTTTCGGAAAAGACGGCAAAGTAAAAGCCGCTGAAAACCAGGAAATCGTCAAATCTTTCCTCGCTGAAAATGAAGCCAAAATCATCGATCCGCTGCATCTAAAAGAGAAGATCGATTCTTTATCAAAAAAGATCGAGGACTTTGAAATGGAAGTTGACTTTGCATTGTCCGAGAGCAATACACTCACCAAAATCAAAATCGATTGACGGCCGATTGTTAGCCAACCGAAAACCGATAAAACTAAACACCTTCCGAGGGAAAGGTGACTCCCTCCTTTTATTTCATCTGCACAGCCAAAGAGACGCTGTGCCAACAATGAGATAAAAGCTCAAAGCTCAGCGTTCAGCGTTTACAGCTTAAGTATCAAAGCTCTTAACAGTTCAAAGCTTACGCCTTAAAGTTAAAAGATCGATAAAATCTGGGAGAAACGGCTGCTTGAGCATTTGTTTACCGGCTCAGTCGGTTGCCGCCCAGCAGGTTGGCTAACAATGGATCCAAAAAAACGTCTATATAGACGTTTTTTTATGATATTCAATCCTTATAAACATTAATTTTTCGTTTTGTTCTTTTCTTTATATAACCAAAAATAATAAATCACCCAGCCTGCCAATATAAATAACATCCCGACCCAATACCCTTGTTCTTTCGGGACTAAAAAACTAGATATAATTGCTAATATTAAAGCCGGTACCATAATGATAAAGTATTTCTTTTTATCTAACATCACGAACACCCTTGTCATTTATTTTAAACATATATACGATATAGACGCTGTTTGGTTTCAGGGTCTCACACTGTTTATATATCATCAGGACTCAAGTCTGCAAAAACCCAAAAGCTGGCTAAAGGCTTTTGGGTTTTTGCAAAATATAATGGCCGCGGGCAGGCTTTTTAATATCTGGGCGATGTTTCATCAAGCTCTTCATAAATGTCGTCATGTTTTTAATCGGAAAGCCGGTTTCTTTCTCGATTTCAGTTTTGAGCTTAATGCCTTTCAAGCCCTCTTCATAGCGGCTTAAAATGTTTAAGGCAGCCTCACGCTGTATGGTTGTTTTTGATTGGAAAATAGTATGAGATGGAGTCTTGATGGGCGGATGTTTGTCAGCGGCATGTTGGGATTGTTTTAATTCCTCTGCTGCAGCGCTTGCCAAGTCGATCAATGAAGACTTTTTGTTAATTGCGGGATCACTCTCCCGATCCAATTCACGCAGCTTCGAATAAATGTCCTGTCGTTCTTTTCGCAATTCCCGCATCACCTGAATCTCCGCATCTCCCAGCTGTTCAAGTCTCAAACGCAACGCTTCTCTTTCGTTGAACATATCTCCCACATCCTAAAATTAAGATTCCATTATAGTTTATAGGACTTTTTTAACTTTAACAATTTATTTAAAAATAAATTCAAGAAAAGTTCTTTTTATGGTTAAAACATATATGGAATATAAAGGATGATCACGTTCACGATTCCTCTTTGGGCAGCACCGACGGCATGGCTGCTGTTCTTGCATCAATCGGCATATCCTTCGTCCGTCTCCTCCAAATCATATGATCATATCCCTTCCCCCAATAATCCTTCAGCACATAGTCAGGGTCGCCAAATTTCTTCTTCCATATTTTTTGTGCACCGGGATAGCCGCTGTCCAAACAAAATTCCTTCACTCCCCGATTCAGAAAGGTCAAAAACATAGCGCTTAACAGCAATGTCCCGATTCCGTGTCTTTGATAATCCGGGTGGACAAATACCGTCCCTACCTCATATAAATCTTTTAAAGCCCCATCTGTACAAATATCGATCAATTCGCTGGCAGGGCCATATTCGATTGTACCGATGATTTTATTCAGACGTTGATCTGAAGCGATAAAAAAGTGCCGGCTCTTCCCCTTGCTGTCCAAGTCTGCTTTCAAATATTGCCTCTTACTTTCAATTTCACTTTCTTGATCATCAAGCAGATCGGATATCCCCTCTTTAGCAAAGGTATCTTCGACCACGATTCTGAAAAACTGATTCAGCTCTTCAACGTCGTCAATTTGCGGCCTTCTGATCTCAATTTCATTCATTTTAAATCACTTCCTTATTCAGTGATTGTCGTTCATTTATACCACGGAATCTTGGTTAATTTCATTATTTCCGCGTTCTCATAATCTCCGGTTTTCCACTCCACTTTAACTGATAACGCATGCCCGATGACATCCTCTTCAGGCATAAAATCAAAAGTTGCGATATGATCTTCCATATGGCCTCCGCCATCCATCTCCTCTCCGGTATATTCAGAAAGATCGTATTCTCCTCTGTCATCATACTTTTTGCCGTCTATGTACAAGGTGATTGTTTTCACAATCGTTCTTTTCGCATCCTTTTTGCTGCCATCCCAATATAAATTCAAAAAATAATTAGGCCCGATTGACGTTTTACTTGATTTCTCGCATGCCACAGACCGCTTTCCCCCTCTCCTTCATACACCACTTTCTTTCCGAAGATCATTGCACTGACATATCCCCCGCCAATGAAAAGCAGAATGGCGCTGATCATCAGCAGCCGTTTGAGTCCATTATTCTGTTTCATCATATCCCCCGCTTTCATCACAATAGTAGTGATGACGGTGAAAAAAGTTACGCAAAAAAGGCGCCATAAACGGCACCTTTTTAAAATCATATTTCCCCGGGATATTCAGCGCTTTTGACCAATAAATTGAATGACATGAGACAGGCCGTTGTGCCAAGCCCCTTCATGACGAACGACTTCCCCCATAAAAAAGTGGACAATACGCCAATCTGAAAAGGTTTGTAAAAATTCTTCCGGTGTATATAAAAGCTCCGGATCCTGCGGCCCGCCGCTTTTGTAAGGAATTTGGTGCGTCGAATACACTTCCGTCACGAAAAATCCCCCCGGCTTCACGGCTTCTTTTACTCCAAGAAGCGTTTTTCGGCGCAGCTCTTCTGGAAAATGTCCGAAAATACATACAATCTCGTCCCACTGCCCTTGGTTCCAAGACGCTTCATTTAAGTCAACAAGCTCTGTCTTTACTGATACATGACGTGTTTCGGCAAGCTTTTTCGTTTTCTCCAACCCTGATTCGGCATAATCCCATGACGTGACGTTCATCCCTTGTTCTGCTAAAAAAACCGCATTGCGCCCCTCGCCTTCTGCGATGGCTAAAGCATCGCCCGACGACAATTGAAGTTTTTTCTGCGAATCTGCCAAAAACGCATTCGGTTCCGTTCCATACACATAGTTCTCATCTTGAAAGCGCTTATGCCAAAAGTTCATCGTTTTTGTTCTCCTTTTTTTTTAGATGCTTTCATATCAATGATATGGTGATTCGTCGTTTATAGCCAATGATATACCCGCTTCTTTTAGAATATGCATTTCAATTTCACATCGCAGATGAGGCGTTTTTAAACTCTGGCCTCTGATTCATGAACTAAGGGAGCCTTTAGGATAAATCAATATTTTCTTAATGGGATCTTACCAACAAAGCTCTTCAATGAAATCCTATAATGATGTTCAATATCACGTCCAAGTTTTTCATGTGAAATTTCCATTTGTTCGGTGATGTAATCAAGGTCGAATACATTATATAACTGTTGAGTTTCCCAAATGGTCGTTAGTCGAGCCTTATAATCAAATAGTATCAATGAAATAATAGGTTCGCCCTTTTCATACTCCATTGTGTAATATCTATACTCTGTAACTTTGTTTTTTTTCTTGATCTTTTTAATCCACTCATTTAAAGAAACATAAAATTCCAATAAGGCGATATTTTCTTTAAAATATGTCTTTTCATTTATTTTGATTTCAAGTTCTCCCTCTACTCTCATTGCTACTGAAGGGTCTTTTCTCATTTTCATTGGGATATCTGATTCATCAGATGTGAACTTATAATCAAATTTCACTTTTTGGATATTATATTTAGATCGAAACAAACTGTCTCACCCTTCGCTCACTTTGGCCCAATATTTCGGATTAGCCATTTTTTACTCGCCTTTAAATTCATCCTTTTCCTTATCATTTGTTCGCAAATGAACGATAATCAAGATTACGCCTAAAATAAGCAGCAGCACAGGATACAATAATACAGATGATTGAAAATAAGCTGAAGCTTCATCATTGCCAGTTGCATCAATTATATAATGAGGAAAAGCAACAGATAACACCTGTAAGAAAAACAGCGTTAATAGACCCAGCAAAATTGAAACAAATCCGGAAACAAAGTACATACAAAAACCTCCTATTAGCCCATTTTGAAAATTGCCAGCTTTTTAATAAATTAAAGAAATTATCCCTCATGAAGCTGCTTTAATTTTTTTCGGATGAAAGAAATCGTATCTAATGCCAGTTTTTTGCGACAAAGAACAATTCCGGCATGGCCGCAATTGTAGAGATGTCTTTCGGGTTTCCCCCAGCTTTCCCACAACTTATCAGCATCCTCTAAGTGAACGTATTGGTCATACACGGCGGAAATCAGCAAAATGTGATCTTTGTTAACTTTCGGCACAGCTTGGCTGGGATCTGTAATTTCCCAATATGTTTTTAAATCTTCATATGTCACACCGTGCTGTTCTAATTCTTCTCTAATGAATTTACCCGGGATGGTATTCCATATCGCATAAGAAAGACGATTCGCATAAAATATCGAGACCACGATGTCGATTTCAGTCTCAAGGGCAGCCAGTAAATTTGTCATCCACCCGCCTAAACTGACGCCCACTATAATAACAGGGCCGTTTTTATTTGCTTTGATCCAGTGAATGAGCGCCCGTAAATCGACGACAGCTTGTCTTGTTGATTCAACTGTACGATTCAAATTCGCACTTATCATCAATTCCCCGCTGTAAAGCGAATGTTCCGGCTCTCTTTCAAAATGATACGGAAGAGAATAGTAGTACATGTTCCAACCTAAATCGTTCATCATACGCTCATGAAATATCTTTTTTATTCTGTCATATGAATCCATTCGCCAGCCATGTACAAAAATAACATTAGGTTGATCTATGTCATTCTTATTTAAAAAAACCTCACCTTTTAAACTATCATTGACAGGGTCCCCAGATGGAATGATAGATTCATAGCTGAAATGTCCAGCCAAATAGTTTTTGCTCGCTTCATAAAGAATAAAGGAGACATCAGCCGCTTTTGCTTGATAGAATTCGTCCCTGTCAATCGGACTCAATGAAAAAGCGGAAAAATGTTTTTCTTTACTTCTTTTCCTGTGCAAATCATATAACGCTAAACGATCGATCAACTTTGCAAAAAACACTTTTTGCCCTCCTGATTGGTATAAGTAATGGTGATTCTTTTCATTGAAGAATGTTTGGCCAAGTCCTTCATCGAGCATTGGCCAGCTAACCGGTCTCATTTCCCGATTAATTATTCAAAGCTGTCTTCATCTGTTTTGTTTATTTGTTGTCACGCAGAAGGGGCGTAAAGAAATGCTATTATATTTGTTCTAAAAATGCCAATAGTTCTGAATCATTAATTTCAAAAATTAAAAATTGGATATAATCGATTTTGTTCGTATCTGGGAAAAGAAAAGGATTTATCGTAAATTTCGTGGCGGATTTCCCTAACATGCCTGCAATGCGCAGAGCGATGTCTACATTTTCAAAATCAATATTAAAGGCCGCAAACTCTTGATTCACATAATAATTTCTTATTTTTGTATCCTTTGGGTTTGGTGGGTTTGACGCGCAATTAAGAAATGTCCTTAGTTTTTCCGGATCGAAATTCATCAATAGTCCCCTCCAAAGTATAGTGGATGCAACTTTCATGTAGAGTAAGGCCATTGCTTACGGTCCTTAACGATATGCCATACAAATTGTTAGGATTAAAGCAATTGGATACAAAACCGATGCTAATCTCTGCTTCTTTTCATCAATATGAATGAAGTTTTTACGAGATAAAAATTTGCGAATTTCAGGTAAGAATATCAAAATAACTTGTGACAAGAAAGACAGCTTTTGCATTAGGGTAAGCGGGCTAAACGTAAACCCGAATCCTGCATTACCTCCTATCGTTGACCAATACATATAAAAATTAAGGAAAGGTATGACGAAGCAAAATATAAGTCTATATTGATTAATATAATCATCGTATTTTTCAGCATTCATGCCTTTAGAAGAAAATCTAAATCCATAGATGAAAAGAAAAAGTGTCCCAATACTTAATATCGGCTGCTTGATAAAATACGCGAATACAAAAGCTATTAAAAACATAATTTACTCCTTTGTAACCATTGTTAATCATCATGGTTACCATTATACAAGAAAGGAAAGAATTTCTGGACAAATTTATAATTTCAGCAAACCGCACTAAAACAAAAGATCAAATCATCTTTCGACTTTTAAAGTTCTGTATGATCTTGTCTCATCATCTCCCTGTAATCTTTCTCCATACCGAAAGTAAGTTACTCTTCTCAGCTGCAGTAAAGTCGGTGTTTAATTTGAATTCAAACTTTTCATTCATGTGTCTCGGTATGACATGAAAATGCAGGTGTTTAATATCTTGCTGAGCAAAATGACCGTTGTCTGAGAGTATCGTGTAATCATCACAAATACCTGATTGAATTAATATTTGAGGTACTTTAATTAAAGAATCCATTATTTCATTAGACAGATGGGGATTGTTAATATGATCCAGTCTTTCAATATGCTTATTTGGTATGAATAATGTATGGCCACTTGTAACAGGGTTTATATCAAGAAATGCTGTTACATCGTCATTTTTATAAACCTCATAGCTTGAAATTTTTTGACTAACGATTTCACAAAATATACATTTGTCCATTTCACTATTCATACTTTATTAAGTGTCCCTCTCTTTCTGAAGTTTTTTCAGATGCACAAACTCACAACTCGTTAAGATCCTTTATAAACTAGAGATATTTGAAAAATGATCTAGCTCATGTTTAATCCGAAATTCGAAATGATTACCTTCCTTTATTAATCCAAAGATAATTTCCCTGCATGTTATAAAAATGAGAAAGAGACCTAACTTTATCAATCGGTCTCTTTACTGCTTGTTTCTTTTACTTAATAACATTCCCACAATACACCCCACAATAGCCGCAGCAACATTGAATATAAGCTTATTTCCCAAGGATAAATTTTTAGAAGAATACTCAATATAAAAAGTCATTAAAAATACGGCAATACCTGCGAAAACTGGCGGCAAAAATTTAATACCAATCTCCCCTTCTGATTTTCATGCATACAGCACTTTTAATTTTTTCTCCTCCATAGGGGGGTATCATAACCAAAGAAATAGCTTAGCGACTTCCCTAATTCTCTTTTGCTAATACGTTCTAAACCGACGCTGCAAGATATTTTCATACAAATAATAACATATAAACCTATATATAGATACATTCGATTTGCATTTTGTTCTCTTTAAAGAGGTGTTGATTATAGTCCAGGTTGAAAATAAACTGTTTTGTTCTTCAGTAAAAGAATAAAATAAACCTTAAGAAATCAAATCTCTAAGAGTTAAAAAATAAAGATGCTTATTTCATCGACATCTCAATCCTAAATGTGGTAAAATAGATGACAATGTTAACCATAAAAAGGAGGATTATGTGTATATGAGTATTATTATTTTGGCCTCCATACTTTTATGGAGTACATTAATCTATGAATTAAGTAAATCTCCAAAAAAGCAAAACAACCGAAAAATTGTATCTTTGATATCTTTGGGCTCTTTATCAACCTTAGTTATTACTATTTCGCTTTTTCAAAACCTCCCGTTTTAAAAATTGTTTATAACTAAATCGATCGTATATGTCGTCGGCGTGGTATTGTTATAAAAAAAATCCTTCTTGCAAGAAGGATTTTTTATTCATTATTCTCTTCTTTATTATCCAATTCTGGAAAATCCTCAATCATTGATCGAATATCTTCAACAAATTCTTTCTCTGTATATTGACCATCCGCGTGTTTTAGATTATCCAATTTTCCGCAAATAATCTTCAGGATTCCCTTTGCGTGCTCTTCTTTAAGGCCGTTTACTTTGTTTATATTCCTATCCAACTCAAGCATTCAAAAGTTTCCTCCCTCAGCTTATTGTTCACCCTAATATAACATGTCCACCCAACTTAGTATTTAGTTCTTTAGGTCACTTTTGCCGTGGCATTCCAAGCTGACCACACTTTGCGTCTAACACACGTGGTTTTGCTCTTGGAATACAGGTGCTGACATGAAATATATCAAGGAAAGCAACTGATGTTTAATCCCATATCAGTAAGAAACTCGACCAAGATATAATCGAAGATTACGAGGATTATCTCTCATCGATTATGAAGTTAGATTAGAAACTTCAAATTTTTTGGTCACCAAATCTTTTGACCAAAAATCAAAAACCCCTGACACTACTGGTGCCAAGGGATTCCTAGATTAATACTGAGACATATACTGCTCGCGCTCCCAAGGGTGGACTTGTGTGCGGAACATAATTTCGAATTGAAATAGACTATGTATAGCACTGAAAATCCTTATAAACATAGGCTTTTTCAGTGCTTGTTATTTTAAATCTGAAATAAATTCTGTATGAATCTCAATATTTTTTGGTCAAATTTTGGTCGTGATTTTGGTCATATAAAAATGGCTGTCTCACGTACTTAATAAAGGTTTTAATAGTAACTTTACCACTCTATTACTTCATCAGGATCTAAGTTAAATACTTTATAAAATAATCCTAGCAAATAATCAGCATTTTCATCTCCTCCACAATAAACTGGAGATAATGCTACCGTTATTAGACTCCATGAATATAGACCTCTTAAGATTGTTAATCTTTCTATGATTTTTTGTTCGTCCATCAAATTATTTTGAAGTAAATTATTTTCATTTTCACTAAAATAGTCTAAATCTAAATCAAGTATTAAATTTTTTCCTTGAATAATTCTTTTCACTTCTAACGAATCCTTATTTTCTACAAACTCTTCAATAGTCCTGTATCTAAAACCGTTATGCTTATTACTATCAAGAATTTTTTTTACTGGCATCAATTGTACATCTGTATAATCCCAATCTTTAAAATCAAATGGATCTCCACCGTACGATTGCTGTGAAATATAAATAACGTTGTTTATTGTACCAGTTCCTATGGCTGGCCATTTAAAGTTGTCAATTTTCAGTTTTCTAGATACATTAAAAATATCTTTTGAGTTTTTTATATCATATAACCCTTCTACTTCTAAACCGTCCCATACATCATCTAAATGTGCATCGACATGAAATAATGTAGCATCAGGCGTTAGTTCTCCAGCTCGTTTTTTTAACTCCCAAGCGGCAAACGCCCAATTATGATCGCAAGAAACAAAAATGTTTTTTTCAGGGAAGCAAACCCTATAATCTCTAGGTATATTCATATTGTCCCTCTTGTCTTCGTTTTAATTTAAATATTATCACAGAATTGTTCCAGTGGAAAAAGGAATGAATGTCTCTCTTTTTTAAAGACTTTCTTTACACAATACCAAAGAGTATTATTACCTAAACCAAAAGATTTATTTTCATGAATGAACAGGATTTATTCACCAATTCCTTTCCGTAAAGTGGTAAACTCTATACTATTGTAACCAAAAGAATTAGAGGAGAATGCCATGAAGACGCTGGATGTTCAGTCGTTGCACAATGCAATTGATCAAACGCTGGAACAATTAAAACATCAATCAGACGAATTCGCCAAGGTCAAAAAAGCCATTGAGGGGATCACATCACTTGATGATGCTTTAAAAGGAAAAGGCGGCGACGCGATCCGCGCGTTTTATGAGGAATGCCACACCCCTTTTCTACA
>NZ_JASGCA010000030.1:0-23791 GCF_030449715.1 Bacillus sp. LB7 | reverse complement strand
TTCGTCGGAAAAATAGAACAAAATGGACAAAAATAGGTCGGATCATAGAAATCCGACCTATTTTGTCAACGGTCTGAAAAGACCGGAAGCATCCGGTCTTTTTCATTTAATCCATATTAAATCTTTTCTTGAACTGTTCGACCCTTCCGCCTCTTTCATTGAATTTCTGTCTTCCGGTATAAAACGGATGGGTGTCTGAGCTTACCTCAACTTTTATAACGGGATACGTCTTGCCGTCTTCCCACTCGGCCGTCTCATCGGAAGTTTTAGTTGAGCGGCTTAAAAAACGGTACCCGCTGTTTACATCCTGAAAGATCACTTGATAAGTTTTCGGGTGAATATTTGGTTTCATATGCCATTCCTCCTAACAAAACGTAATTATTACGTTTTATTATATACCTTTCATATGCTTGTGTCAAAAATGAATGTTCATTTGCCATGTTTTGATCACCTTATCCATTTTAACCGCTCACAGGAAGAATAATCTAAAAAAGGCGGTAAACAATAAAAAGCAAAATGGTGTAAATGAAAGGTGGTTTTCCGGATGAATGACTTGATTTTTGCAAGAAGCCTTTTCGGAACAACGATGGGGTTCCATATTATTTTCGCCTCGCTCGGTGTCGGAATTCCTTTAATGATTTTGCTGGCCGAGCTGATCTATCAAAGAACGAAAGATCCCCACTACGCCATTATGGCCAAAAGATGGACGAAGGCACAAGCCGTGTTGCTCGGGGTCGCCATACCGACCGGAACCATTGCCGGAACGCAGCTCGCCTTGCTTTGGCCGGGATTCATGGAAGTGATCGGAAAAGTCATGTCCCTCCCATTTCAAATTGAAATCTACGCTTTTTTTATTGAGGCTTTATTTATGTCCATTTATGTGTACGCAGCCGATCGGCTGACTCCCCTTATGAGAATTACAGCTGTCATTTTTATCGTTATCGGAGCAGCCGCATCAGCCATCTTAATTACAAATGTGCACGCTTTCCAGGGAACGCCTGAAGGCTTCAAAATCGTGAACGGCGAGATTACAGATGTTCAGCCGTGGACGGCGTTCTTCAACAAAAGCTTTGTGGCCACAGCAGGACACGTTGTCGTCTCCGCTTTTATGACGGGCGCGTTTATTATTGCGACGATAGCCGCCTACAAAATGCTTCGAAACCGCGGTGATGAAAAAGTCTACGCCCTTCATAGAAAAGCGCTGCTGCTCGGGCTGATTGTCGGAGGAGCATTTTCTCTTGTCACGGCTCTGAGCGGACACGAATCCGCACAGCTTCTTCATCGCTACCAGCCTGAAAAACTGGCGGGCGCAGAAGGGCTGTTTGAAACTCAGTCCCACGCCCCACTTGCGATCGGCGGATTTACTGATGAAAAGACACAATCGGTCAAATGGGCGATTGAGATTCCTTGGGCTTTAAGCTTTTTAGCCGACAACCGCTTTGACACCGTCGTAAAAGGACTGAATGACTTTCCAAGGGATGAGTGGCCTCCTCTGTTCATTCATACTTTGTTTAACGGCATGGTTTTTATCGGCAGCCTTTTGATTGTTTATGCCGCTGTCGGTTTTATTTGGAGAAAAGTCATGAAAAAAGACCGCTTTCCCCGCTGGATGTTGGCCGTGTTTATAACCGGCGGCCCGCTCGCTTTGCTCGCAATCGAATTGGGCTGGGTGTTCGCTTGCACCGGAAGGCAGCCTTGGGTCATTTACCATATGCAAAAAACGTCTGAAGTAGTGACATCCTCCGGCTCGATCGGCATATTGTTTCTTTTGTTCTTTATCGTCTACATCATTTTAGGAGCAGCGGTGGTGTTCGTATTGCAATATTACTTTAAACGCCACCCTGTCGAAGAAGATTTAAAAAGCAGCTGAATGCACAAAAAAACAGAAGGGAAGTCATATGATGCAACTGGATGGAACAACAGATGCCCTGCTGGCTATTTCGATCGTCTGGGGATTTATTTTTATCTACGCCGTGATGGCGTCAATGGATTTTGGAGCGGGATTTTGGTCGATGATCTATATGAACAAAAAACAGCTGAAAGCCACCAATATTGCAAACCGCTACCTTTCTCCGACTTGGGAAGTGACCAATGTTTTCATCGTCGGAATCGTCGTGGCCCTTTTCAGCTTTTTCCCGGGCGGCACTTTTGTGCTGGGAACGGTGCTTTTGCTTCCCGGCAGCATTATTTTATTGCTTTTGGCGATTCGAAGCGGATTTTTGGTCTTTTCGCACGCTGCAAAAGATTATGAAAGGGCTTTGACTTACGTTTCAGGGATCAGCGGCTTTATCATTCCGGCTGTTTTAATCCTCGTCTTGCCCGTGACACACGGCAACTTCGTATATCAGGTAGACGGAAGCCACCAATTGGATTTTGTTAATTTGTTTTTAAGCCCTCATGCCTATTCTTTTATGGGCTTTGCCATTTTCAGCACGCTGTTTCTGTCTTCATTGCTGCTGGCTGATTTTTCAAATGTAGCCGGAGAAAAAGACGCGTACCAGGTCTACCGCCGAAACGCTTTAATCACCGGCCCGCTCGCTTTGCTTATGTCATTCAGCATCATGATGACCATGAGGACGGAAGCCCGCTGGCTTTATACGAAAATGATGGACGGGCTTCCATGGCTGATTTTATCATTTTTGCTGTTTCTCGTCGCATTTGCGGCTCTATTTCTGCCAAACAGACATAACAGCGACCGGCAGGGAAAGCCTCGCCTCGCTGTCATCGCCATTACGCTGCAGTATTTTACGGCGAGCTATGTGTACGGGAGAGCGCACCTTCCTTACATGGTCTATCCTGATGTCACGATTCAATCAGGCTTCACCGCGCCGGAGACATTCAGGGCGCTGTTCATCTCCTATATTGTCGGTTTTATTATTTTATTCCCCGGCTTTTATTATTTCTGGAAATTGTTCATGAAGGACAAGCGGTACATCAAACAGCATGAATAAGGTTAAGCTAAATGTGTACAACTTTTAAAGGGGGCCAAAATGATATGGAACAAAAAATACTGTGTGAAGTCAGCAACTGCACTTATTGGGGACAGGGAAACAAGTGCACAGCCGACGCCATTTATGTCGTCAGTCATGCTGAAGGTGAAAAAGCATCTAATAGTGAAGAAACGGATTGTAAAACATTTAAACCTGAACATCATTAAAGCGGATGAATGAAGGAGGGACAGTCATGAATAAAGAGTCGCTGCTACAGGCTTTTTATCTGGAAATCCACGAGGCGGACGAAACCGCATTTCAAAAAGCAGCCTGCTCCTTCATGAACTTATGGGATTATGAATACGGCTGTCTTGACGGGCTGCCTGATCAAGCGGACCGGCTGATCGGACAGATCGTACACGAAGATTTGCTTTTGGGCGATTAAAGGAAAGGGCTGCTATTAAGGCGGCTCTTTTCATATTTTTTAAAAAACCGGCTTGAAAGCCGGTCCAAACGAGAAGGGAATAATGTACAGCTTTAATATACATGAGAGGCCTTCCATTTAACAAAGCTTGAAAATCTGGAAATCAGCGTTTAAAACAGCCTTTACTGTTTGAAAACGTCTATTTTAGATGAATTCTTTCTTAAAACGTGAGTATCCACTTCAAAGCCCATTCCCGGTCGGCCTGGAACCTGAATATAGCCGCCTTCGATGCGGATTTCCGGTTTTACGATATCCTCTTCCCAATACCTTGAGGATGAAGAAAGATCCCCGGGAATCAAAAACTGCGGAAGAGAACTCAGCGCAAGATTGTGTGCTCTTGAAATACCGGTTTCAAACATGCCGCCGCACCAGACAGGCATTTGATGTTCTTTGCAGATGTCGTGGATTTTCAGAGCTTCTGTCAAACCGCCGACTCGGGACGGCTTAATATTGATAATTTTGCAGCTGCCGAGCTCGATTGCCTTTCGCGCATCGTCGGCAGAACGGATGCTTTCGTCAAGACAAATTGATGTTTTGATATGTTTTTGCAGATGACGGTGGTCAACGATATCATCATCCGCCAGAGGCTGTTCGATCATCATTAATTTAAATGCGTCAAGCTCTTTAATCCGGCTGATGTCTTTTAATTCATAAGAAGAGTTGGCATCCGCCATCAGCGGCACCTTTGGAAAATGCCGGCGTATTTCCTTTAAAAGCTCTATATCCTGCCCCGGCTGAATTTTGATTTTTATTCTTTGATAACCTTCTTTTACATATTGTTCAATTTCCTGAAGCATATCATCCAATGGGGCAAGACCGACCACGACCCCGGCAGGAACTTCTGTTTTTACTCCGCCCAGCGCCTCTCTTAAAGAGATTCCTTTTTTCTTGGCGTAAATGTCCCAAAAGGCGGCTTCAAGGCCGGCCTTTGCCATTCTGTTGCCTTTGAATCCGCGAAGCGTCTCAGGCACTTCTGAAGGGTGTGTGAATGATTCGCGCAGCACAGCCGGAATCAAAAAATCTTTTAGCATGTGGTAACATGTCTCCGTTGTTTCTTCTGTGTACCACGGAGATGAAAAAGCGGATACTTCCCCCCAGCCTGTCACCCCTTCCTGGTCAGCAGCTTCAATGATGATAAACTTGCGATCCTGAAAGGTTTCCAAGCTTGATTTAAAAGGCTTTTTCAGCCGCATGCTGAGATGGTACAATGTCAGCTGTTTGATTTGAATCATGGCGCTCTCCTTCTACAATTGATGTCTCATCAGTTTATTCGAAGCATTTCTCGGCAGCTTGCCGACAAAATGAAAGGCTTTAGGCACTTTATATGAAGCAAGCCGTTCTTTGCAAAATTCGCTCAGCTCCTCTTCATCAACAGGGCTGTCGGCGACAAGATAGGCATGGGGAACCTTTCCCCACGTTTTGTCATCGACCCCTTTCACCCCCGCTTCCGCGACTTTAGGGTGTGAAAGAAGAACGGCCTCGACTTCAGCCGGATAGATGTTTTCTCCCCCTGATATGATTAAGTCTGAACGCCTGTCCAGCACGTATAAAAATCCGTCATCGTCAAGATACCCGATATCACCGGTTTTAAACCAGCCGTCATTGAATGAGGCTTTGTCTGCCGCCTCATTTTTTAAGTAGCCCTTCATAACGGTCGGCCCTTTTACGGTTATTTCTCCATGTTCTCCGGGGTGGCATTCCGTGCCGTTCTTTTCGATTTTGATGCTTGATGCAAACAGCGGCTTGCCGGCTGAACCGAGCTTTTCAATCGAGTATTCTGGGGCGAGGGTGGCAATCTGTGAGCACGTTTCAGTCATCCCGTATGACTGTACGACAGGCAGCCTCTTTCTTTTGCATTCCTCAAGGAGAGAAAGCGGGGCAGGCCCTCCGCCCAGTAACAGGCACCTTAATGATTCGGGGCAGCTGTCGACTTTTGCCGCAAGCCTTGACAGCATCGTCTGAACGACCGATGCAATCGTGACTTGATTGTCTTTGATCGAACGGAGAACTTCTTCCGCGTCAAACCTTTGATGTAAAACAACTGTCATTCCGTAAATGACCGATTTAAAAAGAGCCGATAAGCCGCTGATGTGGAAAAGCGGCAAAGCGATCAGCCAGCGGTCGTGTTCTTGGAGCCCCAAATTCAAAGCGGATGAAACCGCGCTGAAATAATGGTTGGCAAATGTCTGCATAACCCCTTTCGGCCGTCCTGTCGTTCCGGACGTATACATGATTGTCGCCGCATCGTCCAAATGAATGCTCTCGATTTCCGTAACCGGAGGGCTAGCGGCGTTTTGAACGTCTTCAATGTCAACAGCGCGGGCCGGCTTGCCCTCTCTATGCTCTTCCAGGAAAGGCTGTTCTGTAAGTAATAGCTTTGCTTCCGAGTGTTCAATTTGATATGTTCGTTCGTCCATTGACAGTTTCGTATTCAGCAAAACGATGCGAACGCCGAGAAGAAAGCAGGCATGGACGGCGATAACTATCTCCAGCCGGTTTGTAAGAAGTACAGCTGCTGTGTCCCCTTTCCTCAGACCAAAGCTCTTCAGCTGCCCGGCCGTTTTTTTTGCTTCATGAAATAATTGAATAAAAGTCAGCTTGTGATCCCCCTGAATCACAGCCATCCTGTCAGGAGTCAGCTCTGCTCGCTGTTTAAGCCAATTCGGATGGTCCATCAGCATATCATCATCTCCAAAAAATATCTTGAATGATAAAAGAAACAGCTCAGTCGCACTAAGCTGTTTCTCTCTTCCGTCTTTTAAGGAAAACGCGGGAACTGTCCGAAATCTGGACGGCGTTTTTCTTTAAACGCATCGCGGCCTTCTTTCGCTTCATCTGTTGTGTAATAAAGCAGTGTCGCATCTCCGGCAAACTGCTGGATGCCGGCAAGCCCGTCCGTGTCGGCATTAAAGGCCGCTTTAAGGAATCTGAGTGCTGTCGGGCTTTTCTCAAGCATTTCTTCACACCATTGAATCGTTTCTTCTTCAAGCTTTTCAAGCGGTACAACCGTATTGACAAGGCCCATTTCCTTTGCTTCCTGAGCGTTGTACTGACGGCACAGATACCAGATTTCGCGCGCTTTTTTATGACCGACGATACGCGCCAGATAGCCTGATCCGTAGCCTGCATCAAAGCTGCCGACTTTCGGCCCTGTTTGTCCGAAAATCGCATTGTCTGCTGCAATCGTCAAATCGCATACGATGTGGAGCACATGGCCGCCGCCGATCGCATAGCCTGACACCATCGCAACAACAGGCTTCGGAATGACGCGGATCAGCCGCTGAAGATCAAGCACGTTCAGACGCGGAATCTCGTCTTCTCCGACATAGCCGCCGTGTCCTCTTACTTTCTGGTCTCCTCCTGAACAGAACGCTTTATCGCCGGCGCCTGCAAGGATAATGACACCGATATTGGCATCATCCCGCGCATATGCAAACGCATCGATCAGTTCCGAAACCGTTTTTGGACGAAATGCGTTATGTACCTCAGGGCGATTGATCGTGATTTTGGCGATGCCGTTATATGTTTCATATAATACATCTTCGTATTGACGTTCGCTTTTCCATTCTACAGTCATAGATGTGTACCTCCTACTTTAAAATAAATTCACTTACTATTTTACCAAAAAAATCGGGCTCTTCCACATGAACCGCATGACCGGTATGTTCAACAATCTCGAGGCGGGCGGTTGGAATTCGCTTTGCCATGCTTTCATTGATCGCGATAAATTTTCGATCCAGGCTCCCCGCAATGAGAAGCACCGGATAATCGATTCGGCTCAGTCTGTTCCACCAGGACGGCTGTGATCCGGTTCCCATTCCGATTAAGCTGCCTCGAAGCCCGACCGGATTGTTGTTCAGACGTTCTTCACGCACTTTTTTTCTTTTCGAAGGGTCCATTGAAAGCTGAGATGCAAACAGCGGAATGCCTTCCCAATAATCTACGAAAGACTCGATTCCTTCTTCAAGTATCCGGCTGCTGAGCCGGCTGTCCTGCTCTCTGCGCGCTTTTCTTTCTTCCGGCGAATCAAGGCCCGGGGAACTGCTTTCCAGCACAAGACCGGACACACGCTCCGGGTGAATCATCGCCACTGATAAGGCAAGCCGGCCGCCCATTGAATAACCGATAAGGTAAGCCTGTTTCACATTTAAACGGTCAAAAATCTCGATCAGATCGGCTGCCTGCTTCTCTGTTGTGTAGCGGCTGCTGTCTGCCGGCGAGTCTGTTCCGCCGTGTCCGAGCAGATTCAGCTTGATCAGACGCAGCCCCTGAAAATAGCCGTCTATTCCGTCCCATGTTGCCGCACTTCCTGTAAAACCATGCAAAAACACCGCCGTTTTTTCCGCAGACAGGCCATTGTCTTCTATTTTATAGGAAACGCCGTCTTTCAGTGTCAATTTCAAAACGGCCACTCTTTTCTTATTTCATACATCGCGGAATCAAGCATTCGGCGATGCTGCTCCACACGGTCATCGCGCTTCGTCTTCACCTCAATGATATCCAAGCCGCGGCGGTTGACGGAGGACAAATACGCATCGGCAAAATGGGCGGATGACTCAGGGCATACATAGCGTCCTCCATACAGCTTGGCGGCATGCTCGAATTCGAGACCCGTCGGCGTTCCGAACAAGAGCTCGAAGTATCTTTCTTCAGCAGATTGGGGAAGAAAAGAGAAAATGCCGCCGCCGTCATTGTTGACGAGAACGACAGTCAGCGGAATGTCGAGCGTTTTGCTGACGAGGAGGCCGTTTAAATCGTGATAAAAAGACAGATCGCCGATGACAAGGGTTACCGGTTCTTTCGTTGCGGCATATACGCCCAGCGCAGTCGAGACAACGCCGTCAATCCCGTTTGCCCCTCTATTGGCGAAAATCCGGAATGACCGTTCCTGATTTTCAAAAAATGTATCCGCATCACGGATCGGCATGCTGTTTCCGACAAACAGGGAGCTGTTTTCCGGAATCAAATACTGCAGGTTCCGGTAGATACTTCCTTCAAAGGTAAGATCCTCAGCTTCAAGATTTCTTAAAAGAGCTCGGAAGCGGCTGTTGGCAAACCGCCATTTCTCCAGCCAGCTGCCTGATCTTTTTTCTGAATGGACAGCCGAAGTCGCAGCAGCCGCGAACTCCTCTTCCGCGCAATGCACCATATGTGCGCTGAGCTGAGTCGGATCGCGCCACCCTCCATCTGGATCAACAATGATTTGCCTGATGCTCGGATTTTGTTTTAGCAGCTGAAAAAGCGGCTTTGAAACCGGCATCGCGCCGAAGCGGATGACAAGCTCAGGCATGAGCTCCCGTTTCAGCTGTTCTTCTTTCAATAATGAATCGTATCCATCGATGATGGTTTCTTTTGAATGGCTGCCGTTTCTCAAGTTTGAGAGCGGGTCAGCCAAAATCGGATATCCCGCTGCCTGAGAGAGAGATACAATATGTGCTTTGGCGTCATCATCTTGCAGCTCTCCGCAGACGATCATGCCTTTTTCCGTCTCTTTGATCAGAGCGCTCAGCGCTTCAAGTTGATGCCGGTCAGCACGAAAGCGGCCGCTTTCAACCGCCACATGACTGCCGTTTCTCAACCTTTGAAACGGTTCATCCTCAAGGTTCGGCATGAGCGGCTCTCTCAGCGGAAAGTTGATATGCACAGGGCCGCGCGGCGCTTTTTTGGCTTCTCCGGCTGCGCGTGCTGCCAAAGAGCGGATGTACGCCAGCATTTCGGGATGACTGTCAGGCAAAGCCGAGTCTGTGAAAAACTTAACAAAGTTTCCGAATAAGAATTGCTGATCAATCGCCTGAGGTGCTCCTACTTCTCTCAGTTCATGCGGCCGATCAGCCGTTAAGATGATAAGCGGTATTCTTGAATAATGAGCTTCGATTACAGCCGGGTAGAAATTCGCCGCAGCTGTTCCGGATGTACAGATCAATGCGACAGGCTTTCGCATAGCTTTTGCCATGCCCATTGCAAAAAACGCAGCGGATCTTTCATCCACATGGATATGAACATTGATGTCCGGATGACTCGCGGCCAAAATCGCAAGGGGCGTCGATCTTGATCCCGGGCAGATGACCGCTTCTGTCACGCCTGCAAGAGAAAGCTCATCAATAAAATTCCCTATATATTTTGTAATTGGATTTTCAGTCAACGGATATCGCCTCCAAGTGCAGACAGCATCGGCTTCATCTTAATTTGCGTTTCTTCGTATTCCATATGAGGATCGGAATCAGCCACAACTCCGCAGCCGGCAAAAATTCTGGCCTCTTTTGAATCGATAAGTCCTGACCTGATCGCCACCGCGAATTCCCCATTGCCGGACATGTCGATCCAGCCCGCCGGTGCCGCATACCAGCCCCTTGACATCGGCTCCAACGCCCTGATGACCTCAATCGCTTTTTGCTGAGGCGCTCCTCCGAGCGCAGGAGTTGGATGAAGCTTCTCGATTAAATCAAAAAGCGAGGACTCCGCATTGATTTTGCCGACAATCGGCGTATACAAATGCTGCACATTTTTTGTTTTGTACAGTCCCGGCTTGGCCGGCTTTTTGATATTGCTGCAATTTGACAATAGCGCCTGATGAATCATATTGACGACAATGTCGTGTTCGATAAGGTTTTTTTCATCGTTTAACAGCTCAAGACCGAGCATCCGGTCCTCCTGCTCATTTTCGCCTCTCTTGATTGAACCGGCAAGGCAGGTCGACAGCACGTTGTCTCCGTCTTTTTTGACCAGTCGTTCAGGTGACGCGCCGACAAAACTTTTGCCGTTTTCTTCAATAGCGAATATATAGCTCGTTTTTTGTTCAGACATCAGATTGAATAATACTCTGTGAAGTTCGACAGGCTCGTCGAACGTTAAAAGGATCTCTCTGGCGAGCACAACTTTATCGTACTTCCCGTTTTTAATGTCGTCTGTCGCCCGCTGGACCGCTTCAAGCCATTCAGGAACATCAAGCTCCTCCTTGGCAGTATATCGCGCATGACCGTTTTCGGGATAACGGGAAGCATCCGCCTTGATGAGCTGTGAAGCAGCGCCCTTTATTTCTTCAAGTACTTTGCGTACATCCTCTTCAGGAGCCTTCCATCTATTGACCGTAATGAACGTTTCCTCTCCGTCCTGTGTCAGCATAGCGGTAGGAATAAAAAAAGCGCCTTCCTGGTAGCCGTTCCAATGCTGCTTGCGATCTTCCAGCGGATCAAATGAAAAACCGCCAAACAGCAATGGCCCCACCGCTGCCTGACTCGTGCATTGATCTTCGTGGAAGTGAAAGGTTTTCTCTTTTAAGCGCTCCCATTTTTCATGTACAGCCTGATAACGTCCGGCATCCTTCAGGTCTGTGGAAACCAAAACTTCCTTTCCCAATCCGACAAGCGTCAGTCCGCCGTCGGGATCAGACCAGAAGAACCGTTTCCCGGCAAATTGTTCTTCCCCATTTATGAAAAAGGAAAGAGCATCTATGCTCTCAATTTTTCTGGAATAACTTATTAAAACAGCATGGTTGACTTTTTTGACGATGTTTAATGCTTCAGGCGCTTCCCTAAGGAAAGTGCGCTGCACTGTTGTCACCATGATACATTCCTCCAAAATCCGTAAAATGCTTTTATAACCATACACCTGTGAACGGTATGTGTCAACAAAACGACACTTTATTAACAAGTGCCCTTACCTATTATAAACGTAATCGGCCGATTGAAAAAGACAAGGTCATTTATTATTTTTGAATTGCTGGACGGCCGCTTTTTTTCTAACAATATCACCCATTATATTGACACCTTTTTTAACTTTTTCTAAACTTAGTATGGACGTGTACGTATTAAAACTAAAGGAGTCATACTATATGCAGCATCAATCACTTTCAGGGAGTGTTTCTGAAATAAAGCCGGAAAAATGGCGCGTATGGTGGATGTTAACAAGACCCCATACACTGACAGCAGCCTTTGTCCCTGTAACGCTCGGGACCGTAATGTCCCTTGAATCGGGAAAAATTGATATCTGGCTGTTTTTAGCTATGCTGGCCGCATCAATATTAATTCAAATCGGAACGAACTTATTCAATGAGTATTTTGATTTTGTACGAGGACTTGATAATGAAAACTCGGTCGGCATCGGCGGTGCTATCGTCCGCTATGGAATGAAGCCAAAGACGGTATTATACCTGGCATACGGACTGTTTGGAACAGCCGTTTTACTCGGCCTGTACATCTGCGCTTCTTCAAGCTGGTGGCTTGCGTTGATCGGATTGATATGCATGGCCGTCGGCTATCTTTATACGGGCGGACCGTTTCCAATCTCCTATACGCCGTTCGGTGAAATTATGTCGGGCGTTTTTATGGGAATGGTCATCATTCTGATTTCATATTATATTCAGACTGGCGGGCTGACTTGGAACGTCTTTCTGATCTCCCTTCCGATTACGATTTTAGTCGGAGGCATCAATCTTTCCAATAATATCCGCGATATGGTCGGAGATAAAGAAAACGGAAGGAAGACGCTGCCGATTTTGGCTGGAAGAAAAAATGCCGTACAGATTTTGAGCTGGGTTTTTGCTGTTTCCTATATATTGATCGGTATATACATCGGCTTTGAGATCGTTTCTCTGTGGAGCTGCATTGTTCTATTAAGCCTGCCGAAGCCGATTAAAGCCATCCAGGAGTTCAAGGAAAAAGAAAAACCGGCGGATCTGATGGTCGCCATGAAATCAACGGCGCAGACGAACACCTTTTTCGGCCTTTTGCTCGCCATTGCCCTGCTCATTCAGTATATTTTTTAAAAAAGGAGCCTTTATGGCTCTTTTTTTTTGCTTTTATTTACAAGAAAGTTCTGTTTGAATTCGTTCATACTAAAAACGCGAGCACTTTAAAGAAACGAGGCGATGCATGTGCTAACAAAAGAACAGTTGACAAAACTCGAAAATGAACTGAAAGCCGGGAAAGAACAGATCGTCAGCCGCTTTAAAGAAAACGGACATTTTGGCATCGATGTGACGCATCCGTTCAACTCGACGGGCGATCTTTCTGCTTATGACAACCATCCAGGAGATGAAGGTACAGAACTGTACGAACGCGAAAAAGATCTTGCTCTTTTTGAACATGAAAGAGAGCATTTGCACGATATCGAACATGCTCTGGCTTTGATCGAAAAAGGAACATACGGCCGCTGTGAGGTATGCGGAAAGGATATCCCGTATGAAAGGCTGTCCGTACTGCCAACCGCAACGACATGCAGCGAACATTCGTCAACCGTCTCCGTTTCAAAAGACCGTCCGATTGAAGAAGAAGTGCTGAACCCCCCGTTCGGACATTTTGAAAAAGACGAAGACGACGAAAACGTCGCATACGATTCAGAAGACGCTTACCAGGACGTCGAACGCTACGGCAATTCTGAAACACCTCAGGATCTGGCCGTTCCGCCGCTTTCATACAGCCAGATGTACATGGAATATGAAGAGCCGCTCGGATATGTCGAAGATTACGAAAACTATGCCGCAACAGACATTACCGGAAAAGAAGTAACCGTCTACCCGACGAAAGAACACGAAAAATATGAAGACCTTCTTGATGAAGAAGGCATCATGACCTCTTTCGGCGATCTCCCGGCTTATGAAAAGGACCCATATACTGAAGATGAAGAAGACTAAGCCCCGCGGGTCAGGGGCTTAGCGTTTTTAAATTCAGCGGTGAAACGGTTTGATTTCCCAAATGTCTTCCGCATACTCCCGGATCGTGCGGTCGCTTGAAAAGTATCCGGCATGCGCGATGTTTGTGACGGCTTTTTCGGCCCAAAGACGCTTATTCAAGTAGTCTTTTTGAATCCGTTCCTGCGCTTCAATATAAGAAGCAAAATCTTTTAAAACGAAGTATTCATCATTATAAGCGATCAGCGAGTCATAAATCGGCTCAAATTCGCCGGCTTCCCCTTCGAAAAAACCATTGATCAGCTGATCGGCAGTCTGTCTGATCCTCGCATCATGCTGATAGTATTCCCTTGACAAATAGCCGCCTTTTTCAGTGTAGTTCAGCACTTCATCCGCCTTTAATCCGAACGTGTAAATACACTCGGGCCCCACCCTCTCAAGCATTTCTATATTGGCGCCGTCATGCGTGCCGATCGTCAAAGCCCCGTTGATCATGAACTTCATGTTTCCTGTACCTGAGGCTTCTTTGCTTGCCGCAGATATTTGCTCGCTGACATCTGACGCCGGAAAAATACGCTCGGCGGTTGATACCCGGTAATTTTCCAGAAAGATGACATTGATCGATTGTCTGACATCCGGATCATGATTGATTTTATCCGCGACTGAATGGATCAGCTTGATGACCTTTTTGGCGTAATGATAAGTCGGCGATGCTTTTGCTCCGAAAATAAATGTTTGCGGATAAATGGCAAAGCCTTTGTCTTCCTTCAGCCTGTTGTACAAATACATGATATGGAGCACATTTAAAAGCTGGCGCTTATAGGCGTGGAGACGCTTGACTTGAACATCGAAGATGCTGTCAGGATTAATGGCGAAGCCGATGCTGCCTTTCATCATGTCTGCCAAAAGCTGCTTTCGTTCCCTTTTGATGCGCTGAAACGCTTCAAGAAACGCGGAATCGCGCGCAAACGGACGAAGATCCAGGAGACGTTCAGGTTCTTTCAGCCACCTGTCTCCTATCGCTTCAGTAATCAGGTTCGCCAGCGGCGGATTTGCCTTTAACAGCCACCTTCTATGTGAGATGCCATTCGTTTTATTATTGAATTTAAAAGGGAAAAGAGAATAAAAGTCGTTCATTTCCCGCTCTTTTAATATGGTTGAATGAATGTTGGCTACGCCGTTAACACTGTAGCTTCCGACTATCGCCAGGTGGGCCATTTTCACCTCGCCGTGGGCGATGACGGCAAGCTTTTCGATCCTGCCCCATTCACCCGGGTATTTTTCCCACAGCCAGCCGCAAAACCGCTCATTGATCTCCTCAATGATCATAAAAATTCTCGGCAGAAGCGGTTTAATTAAATCGATCCTCCATTTTTCCAGCGCTTCGGCAAGCGTCGTATGATTCGTATATGAAATCGTATGTACGGTAACATGCCACGCTTCATCCCACGTCATTTTTTCTTCATCAAGCAAAATTCTCATCAATTCCGGCACAGCCAAAGCGGGGTGGGTATCATTGATATGGATTGCGACTTTTTGATGAAAATCATGGAGTGACGGGTGATTTTTCTTATAGCGTTTCACAATGCTTTGCAGGCTTGCCGATACTAAAAAATATTGCTGTTTCAAACGGAGAATCTTGCCTTCGTCATGCGTGTCATCCGGATACAGGCATTCAGATACAGCTTCTGTCTCGCGCTTATACTTTAAAATATTCGGTTCATGATGGAGCGAGCAAGGCTCCGCATTCCACAGCCGGAGGGTATTGACCGTCTCGGTCTCATAGCCGATGATCGGAATGTCGTAAGGCACGGCTGTCATCACTTCCGCTTCTTCCTGCCAAAAGCGGAGGCGCCCTCCTTCCTGCGCCATCTTGACCCGTCCGCCGAAACGAACACAAACAGCCTGATCGGCGTTGCGGATTTCCCACACGTACCCATGTTTGAGCCATTGTTCAGGCAGTTCGACTTGATGACCGTCAACGATTTTTTGTTCGAAAAAGCCATGCTTGTAGCGAATCCCCATCCCATGCCCGGGAAGGTCGAGCGAAGCCAGTGAATCCAAAAAGCACGCCGCGAGCCTGCCTAATCCGCCATTGCCAAGGCCTGCATCCATTTCGGCCTCTTCGATGTCTTCAAGACAAATGCCAAGCTCTGAAAGACCTTTTTGGACAACTTCACGGACGCCGAGGTTGAGCAGGTTTTGGCCGAGCAGTCTGCCCAGAAGAAATTCAATCGATAAATAATACGTCTGTTTATTTTGGTTGGAGCGGCTTCTTTCATTGGTCCCGATCCAGTTTGCGCTGATATGTTCCCTGACCATGACGCCGAGCGTCTGATACTGGTCAAGCGTAGAAGAGTCCCGAAAGCTTTTTCCGCACAACCGTTCAAGACGCTTCAAAAAGCATTGTTTAAAGCTTTCTTTACACGAGAACATGGCGCTTCCCCCTTTATCTCCCGGCTGTATAACCGCTGATACTGACGGGCTGACAAAGCCCAGCTGACATCATGTGTCATCGCTTTTTGAACGATGCTGCCCCATTCTTCTTTCTGGTGATAAATAGAAAGTGCTCTTTTCATCGTATACTTCATATCATGGGCGTTAAAATGGGCGAACGTAAAGCCGTTGCCTTCACCGTTTGTTTCCTGGTAAGCAGTCACTGTATCGTGAAGCCCGCCTGTTTCCCTGACAACCGGAACCGCGCCGTATCTAAGGGCAATCAGCTGTCCAAGACCGCACGGCTCGAATTTTGAAGGCATCAGGAAAAGATCGCTGCCGGCATAAATCTTGCGGCTGAGCGGTTCATGAAAACCGATATACGCCTTGCACCGCTCCGGAAAAGCATGCTCCATATAACGGAAATAATTTTCATATTCCGCTTCTCCGGTTCCTAAAACGAGCAGCTGCATGTCTTCTTCTTGAAACAGTTCATGCAATACCCGCTTGATCAAATCGATGCCTTTTTGCTTCGTCAGCCTTGTCACCATGCTGATGAGCGGAATGTCTTCATTCACCGGCAGACCGAATGTCTTCTGGATCACAGCTTTATTTTTCGGTTTTCCGTCACGGTTGACGGCATCGTAATGATAATCGATGTGAGGATCATTTAAAGGGTCGTACAGAACATCGTCAATCCCGTTTAAAATGCCGGTCAGCACATCCTTCTTGTCTGCCAGAACTCCTTCAAGCCGTTCGCCGTAGTATGGAGTCAAAATTTCATCGCGGTACGTCGGACTGACCGTTGTCACCTGATCAGCGGCAATAATGCCGCCTTTCATATAATTGATGTGTCCATAAAACTCGAGCTTTTCCGTTGTAAAGTGGGAAATGTCAAGGCCGAGCAAGTCATGGACCGCTTCCTTCGGAAAAATTCCCTGAAATTGAAGGTTATGAATGGTGAATACGCTTTTCATGCGCTGATAGAACGGTTTTTTTCGATATTCCTCTTTTAATAAATAATTGATCATCCCTGCGTGCCAATCGTGGGTATGGAGGACATCAGCATCAAAATTCAGCGCGTATAGTGCTTCCAAAACGGCCCGCGAGAAAAAAGCAAACCGCTCTCCATCATCATAATGGCCGTAGAGAGAATCCCGGTTAAAATAATACTCATGATCAAGAAAATAATAAGAAACGCCGTCATGTTCAAGGTGTTCAATGCCGCAGTACTGCCTGCGCCACCCGACGCGAACCTCGCATTCAGCCGTTTTAACCATCCTTCTTCTGAAATCTTCCGCAATCAAGCTGTATTTCGGCACCATGACAGCCGTTTCTATTCCTAAAAGGGCGAGCTCTTTCGGGAGCGCACCGGCGACATCGGCGAGTCCGCCTGATTTAACAAACGGCACACATTCAGAGACAGCGAATAAGACTTTCAAGAGTTCATCAGCGCTCCTTGTACGGCTCCTTTTTTTAATATAAAAGGGAGACCCATTGTACCGGACATTTCGATATGATGGCCGATTTTGACATCCTTGTCGCAGATGACGTGCTCCAGCCGGCAGTTTTCCCCGATCTTTGTTTTTTGCATAATAACGCTGTTTTTGATGATCGTTCCTTTTCCTACGTGTACTCCTCTGAACAAGACCGAATTCTCAACCTCGCCTTCGATGACGCAGCCGTTAGCGATAATCGATTGCTTTACCCTGCTGTTTTTAGCGTATTTTACAGGAGGATCGTTTTTTATTTTTGTGTAGACAGGCTGGCTCATATGAAAGACTTGCTCCCGAAACACAGGCTGGATGAGGTTCAAACTATGAAAAAGGTAGCTTTCGGGAGAGTCGATCACGGCGGTATACCCCGAATGCTCATAGCTGTTGACGGATAGCGAACCACGCTCTTTCCGGCAGACTTCCTCAAAAGATTGCGCTCCTCCGGCGCAATGCCCTTCAACCATCTCCCTCAACAAACTTTTCTTCGTGACATACAAGCCTAAAGGCTTTCCTTCTTGACAAACTTCAGTCAGATCACACCCGGATTCAAGGTGCTGTTTGAGCACCTCTTGAAAAGGAATGTGACAGACCGTATAGCTGTTTGCCACAGCAGCATATGGCTGAGTGCTTCTTTGAAAATAATCGAGATGCTCGGCAAATTGCCGAAACGAACCAAGCCCGACGTGCTCTTCATGGGGAATCGAAGACGGAAGAAAGAAGAGACCGTCCCTTTTCCTGTTTAAATCCCACTCTTTTCCCGATCCTAAATGGTCCATCAAGGAACGGTACGGAGACTTGGAAAATACAGCGACACTCCGAATGCCAGCATGAACCATACCTGACAACGCAAAATCGATCAGCCGGTACCTTCCTGCAAACGGCACGGCTCCGATCGAACGACCGGCCGTTAAATCTTGAAGAGAGTGCTGGTTGACAGCTGCATCAATAATTCCCAGCATTTGATTATTCATTGGCACCATCCGCCTCTCCGTGTTGTTTAAACAACCTTATGTTTTTTGACATATTCGTCTGTGATCAGCAGGATTTCGCCATCGTCCGCCTTCGCCCGAAAACCGTCCGGAATTCGAATTCCTGCCGATACAATGGCATTTTCGATCTCAACATGCTCTCCAATTGAAACGTCATGCATCACGACTGAACGTTTGATCGCGGAATATCTGCCGATTGCAACGCGCTGAAAGATTACCGAACGGGTAACCGCCCCATATACGGCGCACCCTTCGCTGATGAGCGATTCTTTGATGTCCGCCTGCTCGGCAACAAACTGCGGCGGTAGGTTCGGGGCGACGGAATAAATCCGCCAGTTCCGTTCGAACAGGTCAAGTGGAGGATGATCTCCAAGCAGATCCATATTAGCTTCCCATAAACTTCTGACCGTACCGACATCCTTCCAGTACCCTTTAAACGGATAAGCGTTCAGCTTCTTTTTTTCCTCGAGAAGAGCCGGTATGATATCTTTACCGAAATCGTGGCTTGAGCCGGATTTTTTTTCATCGCGTTCCAACACCTCTTCAAGCACGCTCCATTTAAAAACATAGACACCCATCGATGCCAAGTTGCTCTTCGGGTATTTCGGCTTTTCCTCGAAGCTTGTAATCTCCATCTTGTCATTGGTATGAAGGATGCCGAAACGGCCGGCTTCTGCCCAGCTGACTTCGATGACGGCAATGGTGGCGTCAGCCTGTTTCTCCGCGTGGTATTCGAGCATTTTTCCGTAATCCATTTTGTAGATATGATCTCCTGATAGGATGAGTACATGTTCAGGCTGAAGCTCTTTTAAAAAATGGCGGTTTTCATAAATCGCGCTTGCCGTTCCTTTGTACCACTTCACTTCCGACGCTTCCGCATAAGGAGACAAAATGAAGACCCCGCCGTCATTGCGGTCAAGATCCCATGGCTCGCCGATGCCGATATATGAGTTTAATAAAAGCGGTTGGTATTGAGTCAGCACACCGACATGATGAATTCCCGAGTTGGCGCAGTTGCTGAGGGCAAAATCGATGATTCTGTACTTGCCGCCAAATGGAACGGCCGGTTTTGCAAGGTTTTTCGTTAAGGCATTCAGCCTGCTTCCCTTGCCGCCTGCCAAAAGCATGGCCACACATTGTTCTTTCATCCCTTTTTCGCTCCTCTCTTTTTGACTGCTCTGAAAACCGCAGCTCCCAGCGGAGGGACTGTCATGCAGATGCTGTATGGTTTGCCGTGCAGAACGCCTTCTTTTGCTTGAAGTCGTTTCGGATTGATTTGGTGTGAACCTCCGTATTTTGCATCATCGCTGTTAAGCACTTCGATATATTCGGTTTGAAAAGGGACGCCGACCTGATATTCGTGATAAACGGAAGGCGTAAAATTGCAGACGATAATCAGCGCTTCACCGGGCTGTTTTCCATAGCGGATAAACGACACAATCGACTGTTCCGCATTGTTGACGTCAATCCACTCGAATCCTTGCCGCCGATGATCATTTTCATACAGAATACGGCTTTTTTTGTAGAGGTGAAGAGCCTCCTTTGTAAACATCCGGGCCTTGCGGTGCATGTCAAAATCGTCCAAGAACCAATCGAGCTCTTCTTCGTCTTTCCATTCATCAAATTGAGCAAACTCACCGCCCATAAAAAGAAGTTTTTTTCCCGGGTGAAGCGTAAAATAACTGATCAGCAGGCGGTACTGGGCGAATTTCTGCCAGTAATCGCCAGGCATCTTATGAAGCAGAGACTTTTTGCCGTACACCACTTCATCGTGGGAGAACGGCAGGATGTAATTTTCTGAGTAGGCATACATTAAGGAGAATGAAACAAGATGATGCAGGTGTTTTCTTTGTTCTGGGGAAGCTTCCATATAGGTTAATACATCGTTCATCCAACCCATATTCCACTTATAATTAAACCCGAGACCGCCTGCATAGGTCGGATGCGTCACAAGCGGCCAGTCTGTGGAGTCCTCAGCAATCATTAAAAAGTGGGAATCTTTTGCAAAAACCTGTTCGTTTAAAGTTTGAATAAATTCGATCGCAAAGCCGTTCGCTTCAGGCTGAGGACGGTTTGGCCAATACAGGAGGTTTGCAACTGCATCGACTCGAAATCCATCTATATGATACATCTCGATCCAATACAACGCGTTCGAGATTAAAAAACTGCGAACTTCTCGTTTTCCGAGGTCAAAATTGGCGGTCCCCCATTCCCAATTTTCCCTGTCATGCTCGTGTGTATATTCATACAGCGGCATACCGTCAAACAAATACAAGCCGTGGTCATCTTTGCAGAAATGGCCGGGAACCCAATCCATAATGACGCCGATCTCATGCTGATGGCACTGGTCGATAAAATACATCAAATCATGCGGTTCGCCATATCTGCTCGTCGGACTGTAGTACCCCGTTGTCTGATAGCCCCATGAACGGTCAAACGGGTGCTCTGTCAACGGCATCAGCTCGATATGTGTGAATCCGTGTTCTTTAACGTAAGGAATGACTGTTTCGCTCAGTTCCCGGTATGTGAAAAAACGCCCATCCGCTTTCTTTTTCCATGAACCGACATGAAGCTCGTAGATGGAAATCGGTTTTTCATATACGTTTTTTTGTTTCTTTTTCTTTTGCCACTTCCCGTCGCCCCATGGGTATCCGGCCAATTGATAAGTGATCGATGCCGTTTTCGGCCTGACTTCAGAAAAAAAAGCATAGGGATCGGCCTTCAATTTCGTTTCATTTGCGGCTGTGATCATTTCATATTTATACAGTTCCCCTTCTCCGATGCCGGGGATAAACAGTTCCCATATCCCTTCCTGATGACGCTTCTTCATTTGATGCCATTCACCGGACCAGCCGTTAAACGTTCCGGCGATTCGAACTTCCTTCGCATGAGGGGCCCAAACACAGAACCGGAAACCTTGGCGGCCGTCCTGTTCCGTCTGATGAGCGCCGAAAAATCTGTAGCATTCATAAAGCCGACCTTCATGAAAGAGATGCACTTTAATATCCGAGGCACTCACATCAGCCATTGATTTCATCCTTTCTGCCACTATATTTAAAGATTACTCTTTTATTCGCATATTATGGCTTGATCCCTTTAATGAAAGCGCTTCTATTTATTGACAAAGTTCAACAATTTCTTTTTGGGACATTGACTGAAGTCATAACTGGCATACAAAAAAAACTCCGCATCGCAATGATGCAGAGTTTAACATGATGACCCGTACGGGATTCGAACCCGTGTTACCGCCGTGAAAGGGCGGTGTCTTAACCACTTGACCAACGGGCCTTATTGAAAAATGGCGGAGAAGGAGGGATTTGAACCCTCGCGCCGCTTACGCGACCTACACCCTTAGCAGGGGCGCCTCTTCAGCCACTTGAGTACTTCTCCATGGCTCCGCAGGCAGGATTCGAACCTGCGACCGATCGGTTAACAGCCGATAGCTCTACCACTGAGCTACTGCGGAATATCATGGTGGGCCTGAATGGACTCGAACCATCGACCTCACGCTTATCAGGCGTGCGCTCTAACCAGCTGAGCTACAGGCCCATGATATGCAAATGAAGCGGGTGATGGGAATCGAACCCACGACATCAGCTTGGAAGGCTGAGGTTTTACCACTAAACTACACCCGCAAATTTTATTTGGGGCGATTGATGGGAATCGAACCCACGAATGCCAGAGCCACAATCTGGTGCGTTAACCACTTCGCCACAACCGCCACAATATATAAAATTGTAAAATGGTGGCTCGGGACGGAATCGAACCGCCGACACACGGATTTTCAGTCCGTTGCTCTACCAACTGAGCTACCGAGCCTTTATTTAAAATGGCGGTCCGGACGGGACTCGAACCCGCGACCTCCTGCGTGACAGGCAGGCATTCTAACCAACTGAACTACCGGACCATTTTGATTGCACCCTTCGGGCACTCCTCATTTAATGAGTAATTTGGTTGCGGGGGCAGGATTTGAACCTGCGACCTTCGGGTTATGAGCCCGACGAGCTACCGAACTGCTCCACCCCGCGATGATTAAAATAATAAAAGATATATGGCGGAGGAAGAGGGATTCGAACCCCCGCGGGCTTTGACACCCCTGTCGGTTTTCAAGACCGATCCCTTCAGCCAGACTTGGGTATTCCTCCGTAACAATGGTGGACCTTGTAGGACTCGAACCTACGACCGGACGGTTATGAGCCGTCTGCTCTAACCAACTGAGCTAAAGGTCCTTTAATAGCGGCGGAGGGGATCGAACCCCCGACCTCACGGGTATGAACCGTACGCTCTAGCCAGCTGAGCTACACCGCCATGGTGAATATTAAAGATAACAAAGTGGAGCCTAGCGGGATCGAACCGCTGACCTCCTGCGTGCAAAGCAGGCGCTCTCCCAGCTGAGCTAAGGCCCCAAAGAATGGTCGGGAAGACAGGATTCGAACCTGCGACCCCATGGTCCCAAACCATGTGCTCTACCAAGCTGAGCTACTTCCCGTTATATAATGGCGCGCCCGAGAGGAGTCGAACCCCTAACCTTTTGATCCGTAGTCAAACGCTCTATCCAATTGAGCTACGGGCGCATAGATGATCAAGCGGAAGACGGGATTCGAACCCGCGACCCCCACCTTGGCAAGGTGGTGTTCTACCACTGAACTACTTCCGCAAAATAGATTGGCAATGCGGATGAAGGGACTTGAACCCCCACGTCTTTAAAAGACACTAGAGCCTGATTCTAGCGCGTCTGCCAATTCCGCCACATCCGCATGAAAATGGTGAGCCATGAAGGACTCGAACCTTCGACCCTCTGATTAAAAGTCAGATGCTCTACCAACTGAGCTAATGGCTCCAATACTGCAATGAAAGCTGAAGACTTTTTCGAAAGCTATCTGTCTTTTTTCAGCAACTTTTATATTGTATCATAAAATCGTGGTGCCGGCAAGAGGACTTGAACCCCCAACCTACTGATTACGATTCAGTTGCTCTACCAATTGAGCTACACCGGCCCATTCCAATATGAATGGTGGAGGATGACGGGATCGAACCGCCGACCCTCTGCTTGTAAGGCAGATGCTCTCCCAGCTGAGCTAATCCTCCTCGTCAGTTGTTGGAGTAATTCTCGATCTGACAAGGACTATTATATACGGGAATACACCCATTTGTAAAGGCTATATTAAAAAAATTTTATTTTCAGTTTATTCTATCATGACAGACGAATGTGCACTCATCTTTCCGCCCAATCCGTATCATTGCATCAAAAGCTTCAGGGCAACATTTATCCTATGTACGGCTTATAATAGATTCTTCAGACGATTCGTGAATTCCTGTCTTTTTCCCATAGCAAATTTGTATTCGAATTGATTTCTCAAAACAATTTTAAGTCCTTTTCGAGCGATAAGCAATGTATTTGGCTTCTCGACTCTCTCTATCCCAACTCTTAATAGCCAAGCGACGTGTTTTGAAAATGAATGTTGTGCGCTCGAAATATATACATTCATTTGTCAATTCTCAAACTGCCCCAATGCCTCGTAATCCATTTGCCGGAACATCCATATTTCGCTCCTCTATTTGCATGAGTTTCACTGCCTTACATCACTGATCTTATACATGCCGATGTGCTTATTGGCTCCATATTCCCTTATAGAATTGGCACTGAACCGCCAGATCGCGAGCCTGAAGAGGTGAAAGCAGTTTGCCTATTGTTTGCCGTTTCGCGAAGCACTGAAGGGTTAAAAGCGCTATATAAATGATTGAACGTCAATAAATAATAACCACCCGTGCTAACGGGTGGTTTTCTCTGCGGCTGAAAGCCTTTGTTACTGACCAAACCCTAAAGG